>JASHQO010000399.1 GCA_030039105.1 Xanthobacteraceae bacterium | reverse complement strand
GATGGAGACCGAGATCGAGGGGCTCGGCAAGATGCGCAATAAGTTCGTCGCCGAGGCCGCCTAGGCGCGCGTTTCCCGGATGCGGTGCAGCACGAAGTGGTGCAGCGCCGATCCGGGATCGCTCCGGACTCCGAGCCCGCGGCGATCCCGGGTCTGCAGCGCATCATTCCGCTTTGCTCCATGCTGCGCTGCGCCCGGGAGACACGTCAATTTGAATCCGCTACCGCGGCGTGGATGCGCAGCAGCTCCGCAATCGTGCCAGGATCGCGCCGGCCGAAACCGCATTCGGTGGCGACGGCGAAATCGTTGACGTACCTCTTCGCCGTTGCCAGCCGGTGCATCGTCCCTTCGACGCCATCGGTGTGATGCACCAAGCCCATGCACAGCTCCGTCTCCGGCCGTAACGCCAGCCGCTGCAAAGGCTCAAAATAAGCATCGTCGGCGCGGTTGCGCGGCACCGGCATGTGGATGAGCTGGATCGGCCGCTTGACGTTGCGGGCGAGACGATTGGCGAACTCGACCATGTCGGCCATGTCGGTCGGCTCGACCACGTGGCGGTGGTTCGAGTCGCCATAGCAGAGGTGATAAAGCAGATCGACGGCGGCCGGCACGCGGTTGCCGAGATCGGTCACGATGGTGCTGAAGGTCTGCTGCAGCTCGGCCTTGGTGCGGCCGTAGCTCGAGGCTTCGTTGCGCTCGAGGCGCGCGAACACCGCGGATGCCACGTCGAACTGGATCGCCAATTCGTCATGCGGTATGGCGGCGCAAATCTTGTCGATCTCGCGCTTGACCGCGTCGTTGTAGATCGGATCGAGCGGGGCGTGCAGCGCGTCGACCAGGAACAGCCAGATCACCGAATGCGCCGGCACCAGATCGACCTGGAATTTGGTGCCGGCGGCAATCTTGCCGGCGTCCTTGAGCCGCTTGAACACGGCGTAGGACTGCTTGGCGACGTCGGCGTAGAACAAATTGTCGAAGCGCACGTCCTGCGGTGCGAAGCCGGGCTTGAGCGCGTAGCGCTCGCGTCCGGTGCCGCTGGCGTGAACCCGGAAGAATTCGCCGGATTTCTGCAAAGCCGGATTGCCGGAAAAGACCGGCTCGAGCCAGGTGATCCAGTCGCGGCGCTCGCCGGTCTCGCCGTCGGGCAGCCGCTCGATGCGCGAGCCCAGCGCGGCGCTGACTTTTTCGAACACCTCGGCGGCGCTCGCCATCGGCACGCTGCCGACCAGATAAACGTGGCGCGGCATGGGTCAGGCACTCGCGCAGATGACGGCGCGAAACACGTCGCCGACCGAGTCGAGGCCGATACTGCCGACAAATTGCGCTTGCACGTAAGGCCCGCCGCTATTCCGCGGCCTGCAGCTTCGGCGGCCGCAGGCTTTCGAGGCCGTCGGCCGCGGTCGCCGAGATCGTGGTGCGCACCATGTAGCGCGCCTCGTCGCCGGGCCACGGCCGGCCGCGATGCATGGTGGCGCGATTGTCCCACATGATGACGTCGCCCGGCTTCCATTTGTGCTCATAGGTGGTGCCGGGCGCCGTTGCGGCGGCGGTCAGCTCATCGATCAGCGCCAGGCCTTCGGCCTTCTCCATGCCTTCGATCGCATAAGTGTGCGAGGCGATGTAGAGCGCGCCGCGGCGGTTGACCGGATTGCGCCACACCAGCCGCCAGCAGCGCGGCGGCAGCGCTTCGAGCTCTTCCGGCGTGGCGAGCCCGGGCGCGATCTTGGCGCGCGAGTGGCCGTAGTGATGCCACGCGAACGAGCCTTCGAGCTTGTTCTGCAGCGCCGGATCGAGCCGCTCGAAGGCCAGCCGCGTCGAGGCGAACTCGGTCTCGCCGCCATTGTCCGGAATGGTGCGCGCCGAGAGCACCGAGGTCAGCGCCGGCACCGCCTTGAACGAGCTGTCGGTATGCCAGAGCTGGTTCGCCTTGTTGCGCAGCGCGTAGCGATGATCCTCGGGCACCACCTTGCCGTCGTCGCCGATGGTGGTGAGGATGACGAAGTGCGTGCCGGTGCCGAGCGAGCCCACCTTGGTCGTTTCCGGCGGGCCGAAGCGGCGCGAAAACGCAAGCTGGCCCTCGCCGCTGATCTGTTGGCCGCGAAACAGCAGCACCGAATGGTCCTCGAAGGCGGCGCGTACCGCGGCATAGACGGCATCGTCGTTCGCCACATCGGCCAACGTCACGCCGCGCAGCTCGGCGGCAAAGCCCGGACCCAGCGGGATGATGTCCATAGGCAATTCCTCCGCGTATTCTGCGTCATTGCGAGCGAAGCGAAGCAATCCAGTTCTGCCGCGCCGTACTGGATTGCTTCGTCGCTTCGCTCCTCGCAATGACGGCACTGTGGTACCGAATTTCCTCCAAATTCGACCCTCTGGCAATGGTGACTCGCTTGCTGGATCGCGCCGCAGCGATGGGATAAATTACGGGCCATTTGATGCCGGCCCACGCCCAAGCCGCGAGCCGACAACAAAACGTCTGGAAATGCCGGCGCATGCGCGCTCGCGCAACGTGGCGGCGGAGAAAGAATTTGAACCTGCAATCGCTCCTCGCCGCGCGGCTTGCCGCCAAAGGTCCGATCCGTGTCGGCCTGATCGGCGCCGGCAAATTCGGCTCGATGTTCCTGACGCAGGTGCCGACGGTTCGCGGCATCGAAGTAACGGTGATCGCCGATCTCGATCCGGAGCGCGCCAAGGCGGCGTGCCGCACCGTCGGCTGGGATTCCTCGCGCATCGCGGGCACGCGGTTCGTCGCCCGCGGCAGCGACGCCATCGGCGACGAACGCGTCGAGGTCGTGATCGAGGCGACCGGCAATCCGGCCGCCGGCGTTGCCCACGCGCTCGAAGCCTGCGCGGCGAAGAAGCACATCGTCATGGTCAACGTCGAGGCCGACGCGCTCGCTGGCGCCGTGCTGGCGCGCAAGGCGCGCGAGGCCGGCGTGATCTATTCCATGGCGTATGGCGACCAGCCGGCGCTGATCTCGGAAATGGTCGACTGGGCGCGCTCCGCCGGCTTCGCCATCGCGGCGGCCGGCAAGGGCACCAAATATCTGCCGGCCTATCACACGGTAACGCCGGACGGCGTGTGGCAGCATTACGGTCTGACCGCCGCCGAGGCCAAGGCGGCCGGCATGAGCTCGCAGATGTTCAACTCGTTCCTCGACGGCACAAAGTCCGCAATAGAGATGGCGGCGGTGGCCAATGCCTGCGGCCTCGACGTGCCGCACGACGGCTTGATCTTTCCGCCGTGCGGCGCCGACGAGCTTGCCAGCGTGCTGCGGCCGAAGCCGCTGGGCGGCGTGCTCGACGGCGACGGTGTCGTCGAAGTGGTGTCGTCGCTGCATCGCGACGGCCGGCCGGTGGCGCGCGACCTGCGCTGGGGCGTCTATGTGGCGTTCAAGGCCGAGACCGACTACGCTGCGGCCTGCTTCAAGCAATACGGCCTGCCGACCGACGCGAGCGGCCGCTACGCGGCGATGTACAAGCCGTTCCACCTGATCGGGCTCGAGCTTTCGATCTCGGTGCTCAATGTCGCGCTGCGCGGCGAGCCGACCGGAAGCTGCCGCGTTTGGCGCGGCGACGCGGTAACCGTCGCCAAGCGCAACCTCAAGGCCGGCGAGATGCTCGACGGCGAAGGCGGCTATTGCGTCTATGCCAAGCTCATTCCGGCGGCGCGAAGTCTCGAGCTCGGCGCACTGCCGATCGGCCTCGCCCATCGCGTTGAGCTTTTACGCGACGTCGCCGCCGGCGCCTTCGTCACCTCAGCCGACGTTGTGCTCGACGACAATTCCCAGGCCGTGCAAATCCGCCGCGCGATGGAGCGCGAAGCGCGGCCGGCGACGCCGGCAGTTGCCGCCGAGTAATCCTGGACGCACGCGCTACACTCGCTGAGCCTTTGCCAGTAGGATGTAAGGCATGACGTGGTACGCAGCGAGCATAATCATCGTCACTAAATTGAGAACCGGTGTGCAGACCGAGTTTCCGGTGTCCGAGGACGTGTACCTCGTTGAGGCAGAGACCGACGATGAGGCGCTGCAAAAAGCAACAGCGATCGGAGCTTCGAGTGTTGTCGATGATCCTAGTTTAACACTGGGTGGGCGACCCGCTCAGCACCATTTCGCCGGCGTTAGGAAGTTGATCACTGTGATGAACCCCTTTCCGGATGAACCCGATCAAGGGCGCCCATACCATGGGACCGAGGTGACTTATTCACAATACACATTAGAAAATGAAGGCGATATCGACAAACTGGTCCGTGGCGAACCCGTGTCCGTAATATACGAAGAGTAGTGCCAAGCGCGACTCAATACGGCGGCTGCGGCGTATCCGGGTCGCCCAGATCCCAAAACAACCCGGCCATCAAGCCGAGCCCTTCGCGGAGGATCGGCGCCAGCAAATGTTCGTTCGGCGCGTGCTGGCAGCAGCCGGCGTAAGAATGCGGCACCCATAGCGTCTTGAGTCCCAGCACGTCGGCGAAAATATCGTTGGGCAGCGAGCCGCCGAGATTGGGCAGGATGGTCGGCAACTTTCCGGCGCTGCGCTCGAGCGACCGCTTGGCCCACTGCACCCACGGATCGGCCGGATCGAGGCGGCTCGCCTTGAAGAAGCTACTGCGGCCGCGCTCGACGCCGACTTTGGCAAAGCCGTGGCGGTCGAGGTGACGCCGCAGCGCCGGTAGAACGTCGTCGACGTCGGTGCCGACCACGTAGCGTAGCTGGCAGTAGGCGCGGGCGCGGCCCGGAATGGCGTTGACCGGCCGCTCCGGCGTGCCGGTCAGGAAGGCCAGAACCTCGAAGCTGTTCCAGGCAAAGACGCGCTCGGCCGGCGACAAATCCGGCTCGCCCCAATCGCGCTCGACCGCCGGGCCGTCGCCGCCGTCGACCTCGACGCCGGCCAGCACCTGGCGCACCGATTGCGGCAGCGGCGGCCGCCACTCCGGCACCAGAATCGTGCCGCGCGCGTCGGTGATGGTGGCGAGCGCTTGCGCCAGCACGATGCCGGCATTGGCGATGAGCCCGCCCCAATTGCCGGAATGATGCGCGCCCGCGCGCAAGTCGACGACGAGATCGATCGGATAGCCGCCGCGGGCGCCGAGGAACAGCGTCGGCTCGCCGGGCGCGATGCGCGGCCCGTCGGAGCCGATCAGCACGTCGGCTTTCAAGAGATCGCCGCGATGGCGCTCGGCGAGCTCGCGCAATCCGGCCGAGCCGACTTCCTCGCCCATCTCGATCAGGATTTTGCAGTTGAAGCCGAGCGCGCCGCGCTCCTGCAGCACGGCGGCGAGCGCGGCGAAGTTGACGCTGTGCTGGCCCTTGTTGTCTGCGGTGCCGCGGCCGTAGATGCGTTCGCCCTCGACCACGACCTGCCAGGGTTGCAGCCCGTCGCGCCACTGCGCGTCCTGCCCGGCAACCGTGTCGCCGTGGCCGTAGAGCAGCGCGGTGACGTAAGCCGGATTTTCCATGCGCTCGGCGACCAGCGCCGGCGGGCCCTTGGGATTGTCGAGCACCCGGCAAGTGAAACCGAGCGGCGTCAAGGTCGGCGCGACCTCGTCGTCGAGATAGGCGCGCAGCGTGGCGGCGCGCTCCGGCTCCTGGCTGGTGCTCGCAAAGGCGACACGCCGCGTCAGGTCGGCGAGGAAGCTGCCGTCGTCGAAATGAGCCTGCGCGCGGCCGATCGCGGCGCCGCGGCCGCGCATCGGGTTATTTCGCGCTGCCGTCACAGCCGGAATGATCGACGACGCAGGCGGCGCGACGGCTTGGCCCGGCGGTGTCCATGCACTTGTTGAGCGCCTGGCGCTCGGCCGACAACTGATCGTCCGCCACGGCCCAGCCGACGCCCGGCGTTCCGGCGGCGGGATCCATGGAGACGGCGACGCACTGGTCGCTGTAGTCCTGGATCACCTTGCACAGCGCGCGCAGCTTGGTGTTGTTCGCCGCATCCTTGGTGCTGCGGCAGGCGTCGAGCGCGGCGGCCTCGGCATGGTTGGCGTCGCCATTGTTGTTGGAGTAGCCGTAGGAAAAACCGCCTTTGGCGACGTCGGGCGGCAGCGCGACCGCGAGCGCGCCGGCCGCATGAGCGGGCGGCGGCGCGCCACAGAGCAACGCGGCGACGATAACCGCCGCGACGGCAATGAGTCCCGATGTCGGCCGAGATGAATGCATTTGCCCCTCCACCCGCGATCGGACCATCGTAGTGCGAAAAACCGCGGCGCGCTACGCGTCGGCCGGGGGATTGGCTGGCCGACGGCAGGCGCGCCTATTTTGCGCTGCCGTCGCAGTCGGAATGGCTGATCACGCAGGCGGCGCGGCGGCCGGCGCCGGCGGTGTCCATGCAGCGATTGAGCGCCTGGCGTTCCGCCGCCGGCTTGTCGTCGGCGATCGACCAGCCGACGCCCGGCGTTCCGGCTTCCGGATCCATCGCCACCGCGACACACTGGTTGCTGTAGTTCTGGATCACCTTGCACAGCCCGCGCAGTTTCGCATCGTTCGACGCATCCTTGGTGGTGCGGCACAGGTCGAGCGCCCGCGTCGAAGCGGCGTCGGCATCGGCTTTGTCGTTGGCATAGCCGTACGAGAAACCGCTCTTGGCGACGTCGGGCGGCAACGCCACCGCCAGCGCGCCGTCGGCCGCCGCGGACATCGGAGCCATCGGAGCCATGGCGCCTATGGCACCGCCGACCAACAGCGCCGCGATGACAACACGACGCCGCCGGCTCGACCGCAAGAAACGCATCCGTGCCCCCCAGGGAATTGTTCTGCAAAGTAGAACGAAAGCGCGCTACGCGCCACCGCCATATCGGATACTATACTCCGCCGCACGGGGGGAAGCTTCGTCATGCTGGACGACCTTCTACAGCGCCGGCCATACAATGCCGTGACGGACCTGATCGATGCCCAGGTCGCGCGCGGCCTTGGCGACAAGATTGCGTTCACCGATTCCGATCGCACGCTGAGCTACGGTGAGTTGCAGGCGCGCACCTGCCGGTTCGGCAGCGCGCTGAGAAATCTCGGTCTGCGCCCGGAAGAGCGGATCGCGCTGTTGTGCTACGACACCGTCGATTTTCCGGCCGCGTTCTGGGGCGGCGTGCGCGCCGGCATCGTGGTGCTGCCGCTCAACACGCTGCTCAACGCCGAGCAGTACGCCTACATCCTCGGCGACAGCCGCGCGTCGGCGATCGTGGCGTCGGCAGCGCTGGCCAAGACGCTCCTCCCGGTGCTCGACCGCATGCCGCGGTTGCGCACCGTCATCCTGATCGGCGGCAGCGCCGCCGACCGGGCGGCGTTTGCCGGCCGCGACGTGCACGACTTTGCCGATCTCATGGCGCAGGGCGCGCCCGACCTCTTCACCGCGCCGACCCTGTCCGACGAAGTCGCGTTCTGGATGTACACCTCCGGCTCGACCGGCGATCCCAAAGGAGTCAAGCACGTCCACACCACGCCGCTCGCCGCGGCGCGGCTGATGGGCCAGCGCGTCATCGGCATCCGCGAGGACGACGTGGTGTTCTCCGCGGCCAAGCTGTTCTTCTCCTACGGCATGGGCAACGCCATGGCGTTTCCGATGTCGGTCGGCGCCACCACCGCGCTGCTGCCGCAGCGGCCGACGCCGGAAGCGGTCTTCGCCATCATGCGCCGGCACCAGCCGACGATCTTCTACGGCGTGCCGACGCTGTACGCGTCGCTGCTGGCGCACAAGGACATGGCGCGCGGCGCCGGCTCCGACCGGCTGCGGCTCTGCATCTCCGCGGGCGAAGCGCTGCCCGGCCATCTCGGCAAGCGCTGGCGCGATGCGTGCGGCGTCGAGGTGCTCGACGGCATCGGCTCGACCGAGATGTTCCAGACCTTCCTCTCCAATCAGCCGGGCGACGTGCGCTACGGCACCACCGGCAGGCCGGTGCCCGGCTATGAGCTCAAGATCGTCGACGACGACGGCCGCGAGGTCAGCGACGGCGAGATCGGCGAGCTATTGGTGCGCGGCCCGACCGCCGGCGAAGGCTACTGGAACCAGCGCGCCAAGAGCCGGCGCACTTTCGCCGGCGAATGGACGTTTACCGGCGACAAATACGTGCGCGAGGCCAACGGCTATTACCACTATTGCGGCCGCACCGACGACATGTTCAAGGTCTCCGGCATGTGGGTGTCGCCGTTCGAGGTCGAGGCGGCGCTGGCCTCGCACGAGGCCGTGCTCGAAGCCGCGGTGATCGGCAAGGAGGACGCCGACGGCCTGGTCAAGCCGAAAGCCTTCGTCGTGCTGCGCAACGGCTTTGCCGTCGACGAGCGCTTGATCGAAACGCTGCGGGTGCATGTGAAGCAACATGCCGGGCCGTGGAAGTATCCGCGCTGGATCGACGTGCGGGCCGATTTGCCGCGCACCGCGACCGGAAAAATTCAGCGCTTCAAACTGCGGGAACTGGAATCGTAAAGCGCGCGGCTCCGCCGCGCCGGGCGGGCTGGAGCGGGATGAGTTTTGGTCGAATCGTCATCCCGCTCCAGCCTTTTGCTTGCGCATGATCTTTTCCGAAAACCGGTTGCCACCCTCGGATCGAGTCCGAGGGCCGGCTTTTTCGGGATCATGCTTTAGATCAAGCCGATCGCCGCCAAGGCGGAATACCAGAGCGCCGCAGTCATCATCATGGCGATCAGGAAGACGATGGATACCGCGATGACGTTCGGCACGGTTTGAAACTCGTAATCCTGCGATGTCGCGATCGCCTGCCGCGTCATCTGGTGCCGCTCGGCCAGCGACCATGCGGCGAGCGAGTAGACGAACGGCAGCACGTAGTCGGGCCAGGTGCTGGTCATCAGCGGCGCGAACAACATCAGCGCGACGATGAAGATCGAGCCCCAGAACAGGATCTGGTGCATGCCGTGGGGGTCTTGCAGGCCGTGGAAGTTCCGCCACAGCGCGTAGACCATCGCCATCGGCCCGCCGAGGAACGACACCGCCAGCACCTGGTTCGGCGAATAGATTTTCGTCTTTGCCAAATTCAGCCTGCGAACAACCGCGCCGTGAGACGCCGCGCCAGAACGGCGGCGACGCGGCGGCGGTAGTGGCCGGGCGTAAACGTCGTCTTCATCGCCATGATCTGATCGCGAACCAGCGCATCGAGGCCCTTCCATACCCGATCGTCGAGCGCGCCGCCACAGAGCGCCGCGGTTCCGGCAAGCCGCACCGGCCGCGGATTGGTTCCGGTGAAGGCGACGCGCAGGTCGGCAAGCGTTTGGCCGTCGCGGCGCAGCGCCACGGCGACGCCGGCGACCGGATATTCGATCGAGCGGCGGATGCGGATCTTGTCGTAGGCCGAGCGCAGGCCGGGCGTGTTCCCGGCGCGCACCGCGGCGATGAACTCGCCCGGGCGCAGCGCCAGAAAGTATTTGCCGTCGCCGCGGGTCTCGGTGACCGGCTCGTCCTGGCGCGCATAGCCGATATAGAGAGCGGCGAGCGGCATTGTTCGCGCGCCGGCCGGCCCGACGATGCCGATTTCGGCATCGAGCGTCAGCAACGCCGGCGCCAGGTCGCCGCTGAAGGTGGCGAAGCAGACGCCGCGGCTCTTCGGCGCGACATGGCAGATCGTGCCGGTGGTCTTGAGGCAATGATTGTTGGCGTCGCGCCACCATTCGCTCTGATTGTAGAAGATGCAGCGGGTGTCGAGCGCGAGATTGCCGCCGACGGTGCCCATGTTGCGGTGGGTCGGCCCGGCGATGTGCGCCGCGGCCTGGGCGACCACGGGATAATGCTTGATCACATCGGGATGCGCGGCGACCTCGCTCAGGGTCGCGGCGGCGCCGATCTCGAGCGATTGCGCATCGGCCTTGACGGCGCGCAGCTCGGCGACGCCGTTGACGTCGATGAGCACCGGCGGCGCGACGATGCCGCGCCGGATGTTGACCATCAGATCGGTGCCGCCGCCGAGCAGCCGGCTGTCGCGATGGCTTCTGCGCGCCGCGACCAGCTCGTCGAGCGTGCGCGGCCGGACCAGATCGAAGTTTGGCAGCGCGTCCATCACGCTTTCCCGCGTGCGCGCCTTTCCAACGCCGCGAACACGCGGTCCGGTGTCACCGGCAGGTCGTTGAAGCGAAGCCCGATGGCGTCGGCGATGGCGTTGGTCAGCGCCGGCAGGAACGCGGCGAGCGAGCCTTCGCCGGCTTCCTTGGCGCCGAACGGACCGTGCGGATCGATGCTCTCGACGATGCCGACGTCGATCGGCGGCGAGTCCTGAATCGTCGGCACGCGATAGTCGAGCATGTTGGCGGTCAGCAGGAGGCCGCCGAAATAAGCCGTCTCTTCGCTCAATGCCTGGCCCATGCCCATCCAGACCGAGCCTTGCACCTGGCCTTCGACGGTGAGGCGGTTGAGCGCCTTGCCGCAATCATGCGCGACCCAGACCTTGTCGACGGTGACGACGCCGGTGTCCTCGTCGACGCTGACTTCGACCACCTGCGCCGAATAGCTGTAACCCATGGTGCCGCCGATCGCGGCGCCGCGATATTTCTTGCCGCCGTGGGATTCCGGGATGGTCGAGTAATTGCCGGTGACCGTGATGGTGCCGGTGTCCTTGAGCGCCTCGGTGACGACTTCGCCGAAGGTCAAGCCCTTGTCCTGGGCGCCGGCGCGATAAAGCTCGCCGAGGCACTCGATCTCGCCGGGCTTGGCTTCCAATTTTCGCGCCGCGGCGGCGACCAGCACGGCTTTCAGGTTCTGCGCCGCGTCGATCGCCGCATTGCCGACCATGAAGGTGACCCGCGACGAATAGGAGCCGTTGTCCTTCGGCACCACTTCAGAGTCGCCGGTGACGACGCGGACGCGCGCCAGATCGAGGCCGAGCACCTCGGCAACCGACTGCGCGAGGATCGTGGTCGAGCCCTGGCCGATATCGGCGGCGCCGGAGAGCACGACGATGGAGCCATCGAAGTCGAGCTTGATCTTGACCGTGGCGTGCGGCTCGCCGGTCCAGTTCACCGGCTTCGAGGCGCCGCTGATATAGTGCGAGCAGGCCATGCCCAGGCCTTTGCTGACACCACCATTTTTGCCGCCGTCGGCCTTCGGCATTTTATCTTTGCGCGCGTGCCAGCCGCTTTCGCGCTCGACCCAGTCGAGGCATTCCGGCAGGCCGTAGGAGCTCACCATCAGGTCGTTCTGGGTGAACGTCGGCGCGCGAAGAAGATTGGCGCGGCGCACCGCGAACGGGTCGAGCCCGAGCGCGTGCGCCATCTCGTCGAGCAGGCTCTCGAAGGCGAAGCGGACGTCGACGGTGCCGTGGCCGCGAAACGCGCCGCACGGCGGCGTGTTGGTCAGCACCCGCTTGCCGACATATTTGACGTTGTCGAGGTCGTAGATCGCGTACAGCATCGAGCCGGCATAGAGGATGGTCACCACGCCGTAGCCCGAATGGGCGCCGCCGCGCTGGATACATTCGCATTCGACGCCGGCGATGCGGCCGTCCTTTCTCATGCCGATCTTGAGCTTGATGTCGGTCTCCGGCCGGCCGCGATGGGTGATGAAGGTCTCCTCGCGGTTGACCGCGATGCGTACGCAGCCGCCGACCTTGCGGGCGAGCAGCGCGGCGATCAATTCGACATTGAGCGTCTCGGTGCGGCAACCGAAGCCGCCGCCGACGTGCGGCTTGACCACGCGGATGCGCGACATGTCCATGGCGAGGATCTGCGACAGCATCAGGTGCACGTAGTACGGCACCTGGGTCGAGGCATGCACGGTGATGCGGTCGCGCACCGCGTCGTAGTCGGCGACCGCGGCGTGCATCTCCATCTGGTTCTGGCACACCTCGGCGCAATTGTAGGTGCCTTCGCGGACCAGATCGGCGGCGGCAAAGGCGGCTTCGACATTGCCGAGCTCGAACAGCACGTCGCGCTCGAGATTGCCCGGCTTGCGCCGGTGGAGCGCGATGGCGTCGGGCGCCAGCGCTTCCCGCGCGGTGTGATAGGCCGGCAGCTCGCGCACCTTCAGCTTGATGCGCCGCAGCGCTTCCTTGGCGGCGGCATCGTCGATGGCGGCGACGGCGGCGACCGGCTCGCCGCGATAGCGCACGCGATCGCGCGCCAGCGGATGCTCGCTGCGGGCGATCGGCAGCACGCCGAACGTCTTGTCGCAATCGGCGCCGGTGACGATCGCCTTCACGCCGGGAAGTCTTTGCGCCTCCGACACATCGACTTCGAGAATTCCGGCGTGCGAATACGGGCTGCGGAAAATCCGCCCGGCCAACATGCCGGGCGCGACCAGATCGGCGGTATATTTGGCGCGGCCGGAGACTTTCTCCGGGCCGTCGATCATCGGCACGTAGTCGCCGATGTTATGGGCCGGCACGATCTCGCTCATGGCATTGAAGCCTTGTTTCCCGGATGCGGTGCAGCATACAGTGGTGCACCGCCGATCCGGGATCGCTCCGGACTCTGAGTTTGCGACGATCCCGGGTCTGCAGCGCACCACTTCGCTTCGCTTCGTGCTGCGCGGCGCCCGGGATACACGTGAAGAACGACGCTCACGGCGAGACTCCCGTTGCATGCAGCGCGGCGGCGTGCTGCACCGCTTCGATGATTTTGACGTAGCCGGTGCAGCGGCAGATGTTGCTGCCGAGCGCTTCGCGGATATCGTCGTCGGTCGGGCGCGGATTGCGCCGCAACAGCCCGGCCGACGCCATGATGAATCCCGGCGTGCAATAGCCGCATTGCGCGCCGAGCTTTTCGTGGAAGCCGCGTTGCACCGCGGACAGGTGGCCGTCACGCGCCAGCGATTCGATGGTGTCGACGCGGCGGCCTGCGACGGTGGCGGCGAGCGTCAGGCACGACAGGCGCGGCCGATCGTCCACCAGCACGGTGCAGGCACCGCATTCGCCGCCGTCGCATCCCGTTTTCGTTCCGGTGAGCCCGACGTGTTCCCGCAAATAATCCAGCAACAAAACGTTGTCCGGAACCGCGTCGGTGCGGGCGCGGCCGTTGAGCGTGAGCTGCAGTATGCGCGCCATGCGGCGTTTCAACGGCTTTTCTGATCGTCTCGCTGACATAGCAATAACCCGGGCGACGTTCAAACCCATCCGTCATTGCGAGGAGCGAAGCAACGAAGCAATCCAGCGCGGCGGCTCAAACCTGCATTGCTTCGCTGCGCTCGCAATGACGGCTTTCAGACCTCGAATCGCGCCAACACGTCCGACGGAATCGGCTGCGACTTTATCTTCGACGGATCGGCGGCGTCGCGCGTCGCCCAGACGCGCGTCTCCTTGCCTTCGACGGCGAGCGCGCCGTGGACGAATAGCTGATGCGCGACGTCAAAACTCGAGCGACGGAATTCGCTGACCCGCGAGGTAAGCTCGACCGCGTCGCCGAACCGCGCCGGCGCGATGAAGCGCGCGCCGGCATCGACCAGCGGAATGCCCATGATGCCGTAGACGGCGCCGAGCTCGTGCGGCTTCACGCCGAGCGCGGCTTCGAACAGCGTCCAGGTGCCCCAGTCGAAGAATTCGAAGAAGCGGCTGTTGAAAACGATCCCGGCCGGATCGCAATGGCCCCATTCGATGGTGAACTGGCGCCGGTTGAGAAAACTGGTCATCGGCCGATAACACCATGGCGGACGGCACGCCGTCCACCCGCCCAACAGCCCGCAAGAATCATGACGGGCGAGCTTGCGCCCGCCCGCCACGTTCTCAGCGCTGCTACCCGCTGCCGGGAACCAGGACCGAATTTACCACATGGCGCGCCGCCGGTAGCTGCTTCGCACCCCGGCCAACCCGACCTTGGCGATCGACACATTCGGCAGAACCAAACGCGACCGATCTGACAGCGAGGATAGCGCGCGGGCGACCGCTCGCAAGTTAAAGCGTGCCCGACAAAACGCTTGCGACGTGTGGGGATAACACCGGGGATTGACGCGGCGCAGCATGTCGTCAGGCATGCGGGAAGCGCGGATTCACCGCACTCCGTAGCCGCCTTGACGCCTGCTGCGCGAAACCCCAAGCTTGGCGCATGGGGAATTTTTCCACGTCGGTGCTTGCGGTTCGCGGCTGCCGCATCCGGCTGATGCGCGCCGGCGCCGGCGATCCTCTGGTTTATCTTCACGGCGCGAGCGGCGCGGCGTGGCTGCCGTTCCTGCAGCAGCTTGCCGACAAATTCGACGTCATCGCGCCGGAACATCCGGGCTTCGGCGAGAGCGACACGCCGGCCTGGCTCGATAACATCCACGATGTCGCCTATTTCTATCTCGACTTGCTCGAGGAACTGAAGCTCGAAGGCGTGCATCTGGTCGGCAACTCGCTCGGCGGCTTCATCGCGGCGGAACTCGCGGTGCGCAACACGCAGCGGCTCGGCTCGCTGACGCTGGCCGGTTCCGCCGGCCTCCACGTGCCCGGCGTCAGGCAGCTCGATTCGTTTCTGGTCACGGACGAGCAGCGCCTGCGCCAGTTCTTCTACGATCCGAAGAGGGCCGAGGCGATGATTGCCCGTGTCCTCGATCCGAACAACGAGGACACGGCGCTGCGCAACCAGACCACCGTCGCCAAGCTGGTATGGCAGCCGCGCAGCCACGATCCGAACCTGCACAAGTGGCTGCACCGCATCGACGTGCCGACGCTGCTGATCTGGGGCGACACCGACCGCATGTTTCCGAAGGAGCACGCGCAGGCGTTCCAGCAGGCCATACCGGGCGCCAAGCTGGCGATGATCCCGCAATGCGGCCACGTTCCGCAGATCGAGAAGCCGGACGAATTCGTCGCCGCGCTCGAAACCTTCCTCGGCGCGCGCAAGAAGGCGGCATGAGGCTCGAATACCATGAAGTTCTTCAACTTCCATCTGATGCCCTATGCCAAGGTCGGGCTCGACGAGATCGCCAAGAACGGCTCGGCCTGGGTAACGTTCTCCAACAGCCACTACGATCCGAAACAGGGCGCCAAGCTCTATCACGATTATCTCGACCAGATGGAGTTCGCCGACCAGCTCGGCTTCGACGGCGTCTGCCTCAACGAGCATCATCAGACCGCCTACGGCATGATGCCGATCCCGGGCGTGCTGGCCGGCGCGCTGGCGCGCAGCGTCAAGCACGCCAACATCGCCATCCTCGGCCGCGCCTTGCCGCTCATCAACAACCCGCTGAACATCGCCGAAGAATACGCGATGCTCGACAACCTCACCCGCGGCCGCATCATCGCCGGCTTCGTGCGCGGCATCGGCGCCGAATATCACGCCACCGGCATCAATCCGGCCTATTCGCAGGAGCGTTTCGCCGAGGCCCACGATCTGATCGTCAAGGCGTGGACCGAGCCCGGGCCGTTCGAATATTCCGGCAAGCATTATCAGTTCCGCTACGTCAATCCGTGGCCGCGGCCGTATCGGACGCCGCATCCGCCGATCTGGATTCCGTCGCAAGGCTCCGGCTCGACCATCCGCTGGGCGGCGAAGATGCGTTACACTTATTGCCAGACCTTGAGCCCGATCGCCGACGTGGCGAAATTCTTTCAGCTCTACCGCGACGAGGCAGAGAAGGCAGGTTACGAGGCCTCGCCCGATCAGCTCGCCTGGTCGAACACCATCTACGTGGGCGACACCGACAAGAAGGCGGTGCAGGAGGCGCGGCCGCATCTCGAAGCGCTGGTCAATTATTTCCTCAAAATGCCGACCGAGATGCTGCTGCCGCCGGGCTATACCGACGTTGCGTCGTTGAAGCGCGTGCGCAGCGTCAAGGTCACCGGCAAGACCAAGTCGATCGAGGAGCTCATGGCCGCGGGCGTGGTGATCGTCGGCTCGCCGGAGACGGTACGGGAGAAGCTCGCCGAATATCAGGACCTCGCCGGCTTCAACACGTCGCTGACCAAGACCCAGTTCGGCACCATGCCGAACGAGATGGCGCGCGCCAACATGACGGCGATCGCCGAGGAAATCTTGCCCGCGTTCCGCGATCGCCCGCCGCAACGCGCGCCGAAGGCCGCGGCGGAGTGATCTTTCATTCTGCCCCTCAAAGACGCGATGGGGGCGCTGGCCGCTGCGATGGCGCTTGTCGCCTACGGCATCTATGTGTGGCAGACGTTGCGCGGCGAGGCGCGGCCGCATCCGCTGTCGTGGCTGATCTTCGGCATCCTCACCGGCACCGGCTATCTGGTGCAGCTCGACCAGGCGGCGGGGCCGGGCAGTTGGGTGATGGGCATCACCACCGTGGTGTGCCTGTCGCTCTGCCCGGTGAGCTTCTGGCGCGGCGAGCGCGTGTTCCCCTGGTACGAATGGGCGTTCCTGGTCGCCGCGGCGATCGTATTCGCGTTTTATCTGTGGTCGCATGAGCCGGCGCCGTCCGCCACATTGGCGGCGGCCGTCGCCGTGCTCGGCTTCGGCCCGACGTTGACCAAGGCGTGGGCGCGGCCGCACAGCGACAGCGTCACCGCGTTCACGCTCAACGGCCTCAAATTCGCGCCGTCGCTGTTGGCGATGGCGACCGTGTCGGTCGCGACCTGCGTGTTTCCGGCGGCGCTCTTGATCGCCAATCTCGCGGTGGCGCTGATCATCCACGTTCGCCGTCGCGCCGTGAGCAGCAAATGATTCGAAGCCGCGCCACGCCGTTCTCCCTCCCCCAGAGGAGAGAGTGTCGCAGCGCGCCGGCCCCGATCGATCCAGGACGTCCGATGACTCATTCGAGCGGCGCATTCGCTATACGCATTCCCATTTCATCAGCGTGATGAGATCGCAGCGGCGCACGAACCACTCGATGTGGGTCGCGGGCGCCGTGCGGCGCGGGCCGCCCGCGATCACCTGCCTGCGCGCCTCGATCCGGCGCTGCGGATGCACGTAGGGCAGCGCGCACGTGAAACAGTGCTTCGGCTCGCCGCCGAGACAGCGCCGGTGACGCCGGCAAGCGCGCGACTTGCAGCGACGCCACAAGTCGAGACAATCGCAATAGAGCCGAAAGGTCGCGAGGTGCGCGGCGTTGACCTCGGCAAAACCCTGCTCGAACGTGCGCCGCTTGTGGTAATTGCCGCGGTCCGGCGGATTTTTGTCTGATGGCATTCTGAATCTCCACGTTGTTTGTCGTGCGGCCGCCGCCTCATCGTCACCGCCGGGCTTGGCCCGGCGCCGAAGTGCGGCGCCAAAAGACTTCCGTTCTCGCGACGCGCGTGCGCCCGAGTTTTGGCAACGGCACGGGGTAAAAGGGCACGACCGCAGTGGGATCGCGTCTCGCCTCGAGCGCCGGTGGATCGCCGTCGGCTCGATCACGCTACGGCACGAAAGAAGTAGCCCGGATAGAGCGGAGCGTAATCCGGGTACGAAAGTGCGGCTTGAAATGCCGCTCCCAGGTTTCGCTGCGCTCAACCCAGGCTACGAAGAAGATAAAGAAAATAAGAAAGGAGGCGGAACGCCGACAGACGCGTACGCAACGGCCGCATCGGCGGATGCGGCGCGCGTCCAGCGGGACGCGCTCGCCTGACGGCGTTCCACCACGGCACTGGCGGCAGCGAGCGAACGCCGCCGCTCAACTCCAGCTCACGCGCTTCCTGCGACTAAGGCGTCATCAGGTGTTACCTGCATCTGGCCTCGTCCCAGTCCAGCGAGACACTGCTCGCAGTCCGGTCATGGTGCCGGACGGGCGTGGTGCGCCGGAGCCGCCCGGGAACGCAGTGACGAGCTCCGCCCGCGGGAACCGCCTCGCTCCACCGGCCGCTGTCACCCGGCCGGCGTCCTTTGCGTAACAAAAAAGAGCGAG
>JASHQO010000398.1 GCA_030039105.1 Xanthobacteraceae bacterium | reverse complement strand
CATTCGTCCGCGATCGCGTTGAGCTCCGCCAGGTTTCGCCACTCGACCGCGAGGGCGCCGGCGGCGTAGCGGTCGGCGACCGCGGCGCGGCGCGCCCGCGCAATGGCGGAAGCGGCGCCGTCGGGCGCGAGGGCCGGCGCTGGATCTATCGCGGTCGTCGCCGTCATAACCGCGCCTCAGCGATCCCCGGTGCGCGGCCGGCCGAAGATCAGGCAATGCAGGCCGAGACGGAATTTCACCACCAGGAACAGCCAGATCGATTCGAACACCAGCGCGCTGGCGCTCGCGGTGGCCGCGCCGATCGCGCCGAACCGCGGGATCAGCACGAAGCACAGCGCGACGTTGAGCAGGAACGAGCCGGCATAGACGTGGGCGCAGCGGCGCCGCTCGCCGAGCATGTTGAGGAGCCGCTCCGCCGGGCCGACCGAGGCGCGCGCCAACAGCCCGATGGCAATGATGAACATCAAGCGATAGCCGCCGACGAAATCCTTGCCGAACATGCGCAGCAGCGGCTCGCCGAGCGCCAGCAGCACCGCGATAAGGGCGAGCGACGGCCAGAACGTCATTCGCGTGGTCTGCGCCAGGAAATCGCTCAGTCCCTCGCGGTTGCCGGTGACGTGGTATTCGGAGAATTTGTGCGCGACGGTCTGCGCCACCGCGAAATAAATGAAGGCGACCAGCGCCATGATCTTGGCCGCGGCGTAGTACACCGCGACGTCCTGCGGCGGGCGGAACTGGGTGAGAATGATGACGTCGGAATAGGTCAGGAGGACATAAAACCCCTCGACCAGCGAAATCGGCGCCGAGGTGACGAGCCAGGCGCGCCGCGCATAAGCCTTGGCGCCCGGTTCGACCGCCGCCGCGAGGCGTCGATTGAGGAACAGCAACTGACCGATGGTGCAGGCCCACAGCGTGACCAGCGTGACCAGCATCGTCGTCACCGCGTCCATCGGCAGGCCGGCGAGATAGGCGACGCCGAGCAGCACGATCAGCGAGACCTGCCGCAGGATGTAGGTCGGCGCCAGCGCCAGATTGATCCAGTCGTAGGACCGCGCAATGCCGCTCGACACATTGGCGACGGCGAAGGCCGGCAGCGCCGCGCAGGCGAGGCAGAGCGGCAGCACGGTGAGCGGATCAATCGGCAGCAGCGCGACGATGCCGATCGCCAGACTGGCGATCGCGGTCGCGATCAATAGCGCCAGCCCGCGGCTGCCGATCAGGAAACCGCGCAGCAAGGCGAGCTCTCGGCGCTCGGTATATTCGGGAATGAAACGCTGCGCCGCCGAGCCGAGGCCGACGTCGCTGATACCGCCGATCAGAAGCAGCCAGGTCCAGGCGTAAACGTAAATGCCGAATTCGCGGCCGCCGAGCCAGCGCGCCAGCACGACCTGCGACACGAAGGCGAGCAGCGCGGCGACGATGCGGACGATGAAGGCGGCCCCCGCCAGACGCCGCGCCAGCGACGACTCGCTGCCGCCCGTGAACAGCTCGCGGCCGCGCGCGATGGCGCCGGTCAGATCCGCTTGCCAGGAGCTCAGCCAATGCGAACGCCGCGCCTGTTCGGAACCAATCGATGTCACAACGACCTCTCGCCACCCGCGGACCGCAGCGAGCCGGAATCGTTAGCAACGAAGCGTTAAGATTCGGTTGGGGTAAATTAACAATTGCTTCCGACCGCAACCGCGTCAGGCCGGCGCGGCCTCGGCGATCCGCTGCAGCGCCGCCGCGACGACCTTGCGCTCCTCGGTGCCGGGCGGAACCTGCGGCGGCACCGGATTACACGATTACGGGCGCTGCCCGTTGTCGAGATAGGCGAATTCACCGGTCGAGCCGAGCGGCGAGTGAGGCCGTGCACGCCGGCACAGCGCGCTAATGATCCGCCTTGCGGCGCGCCATCGCATCGGTCCAGACCTTGGCGCGATCGTCGTCGAACACCAGCGCCGGCTCCTCGGCGACATTGTACCAGTCGCCGCGGGCGATCTCGTCGTCGAGCTGCGACGGTCCCCAGCCGGCATAGCCGAACGCGACCAGGCTCTTGGTCGGGCCCTTGCCGTGGGCGATGTCGCGCAGCACGCCGGCCGCCGGCGTCAGCGCGACCTTGCCGTCGACGTCGATGGTATCGTCGCGGCGATAGTCGGCGCTGTGCACGACGAAGCCGATCTCGGGGCTGACCGGGCCGCCCAGATAGACCCGCACCGTGCCGTCGACGTCGGCCGCGCTGACGCCGGACGCCTCGATCAGGCTCGCGATTTGCCGCTCGCCGAGCGGCTTGTTGATGACGATGCCGAGTGCACCTTCGCGGCCGTGCTGCGCCATCAGGATGACGCCGCGCTCGAACGGCGAGCCGCGCAGCGACGGCGCTGCGATCAAAAGCTGGCCGGCATACGAGGTGCGGCCCGAGGTATCGGAGCCGGTCGGCAGCGCCGCATGCAACGCCGGCGCCGCGAGCACGATCGCCGCGGCGGCAATGGCGCCGAGCCAATGATGGCGCTGCAACACGACCGATCGGCCTCCCTCCACGCTTCAAACAAACTGCAGGGCGATGCCGCCGAGCCGGCCGAAATCGGCATGCAGCGTGTCGCCTTTGCGCGCATAGACCACGCGGGTGAACGAGCCGGCCAGCACGAGATGGCCGGGCTCGAGCGCGGTGCCGTGCTGCCCGATCTTGTTGGCGAGCCAGGCGACGCCGAGCGCCGGATGGCCGAGCACGCCGGCGGCAACGCCGGTCTCCTCGATCTCGGCGTTGCGATACATGATGCCGCCGACCCAACGCAGGTCGACGTCCATCGGCCCGACCGGCCGGCCGCCGACCACGATGCCGGCGGCGGCGCCGTTGTCGGACACGGTGTCGAAGATCTTGCGCGGGTCCTGCAGCCGCGCGTCGACGATCTCGAGCGCCGGCACGACGTATGCGGTGGCGCGCAGCACGTCGGTGAGGCCGACGCCGGGCCCCTTGAGCGTCTTGCCCATGATGAAGGCGAGCTCGACCTCGACACGGGGCAGGCAGAAATTCTCGTGCTTCACGCTCGCGCCATCGGCAATCATCATGTTGTCGAGCAGATAGCCGAAATCCGGCTCGTCGATCTGCGAGGAGCGTTGCATCGCCTTCGAGGTCAGCCCGACCTTGTGGCCGATCAGCTTGGCGCCGCCCGCGATCTTGCGCTTGGCGACCTCGGTCGAGATCGCATAGGCGTCGTCGATGGTGATGTCCGGCCAGGTCTTCGAAAGCTGCACGGCTTGCTTGCGCGCCTTCTCGGCGGCGATGAGGATATCGGCGGCCTTGTGGCGGTCGGCTTCGGACATCATGACGGTTGGGCTCCCCCGGTTGCTCAGGAGGCGGAACTTAGCACATCCATGATGACACGCCGCAGCGTCGCGGCCACGCTACGCCGTCACTGGCAGACGGCGCGCAGCAGCATGGTGACGTCCTGGCAATCGCCATCGGCCGGCGGCCGGCCCGACAGCACGACGCGGGCCGGACATTCCTGTGACGTCGAGACGTCGAGCGGCTTGCCGATGGTGAAGCCCAAACCCTTGGCTTTGCAGACGTTGTTCGCCGTGGTCTCGCAATCGGGCGCGCCGTTGCCGGCCTTGAGGCAGCGTTCGTGCAGTTCGAACACCCTCGTGGTCGGCAGCTTCACCACGGCGCTGGCGGCATCCTTGGTCGCCTGCGCGGCATCCTTCAAGGCCTGCGCGGTCGCCGCCGAGGCCTCCTCGGCGGCCGCGTCCTGCTTCTTGTTGTAGTCGTCCATCTTTTCCTTCGCCGCCTTCATCTTGGCGTTGAAGTCGCCAAAGCTGTCGTCCCACCACACGCCGAGCTGATGCAGGAAGCCGGGCTGGCTTGGCGGCGGCGGTTGGGCGGGGAGCGTGCCGGGCGCGGGCGCCTGCTGCTGCGCCGCGGCGGCTGCGGCGGGCGCCTG
>JASHQO010000397.1 GCA_030039105.1 Xanthobacteraceae bacterium | reverse complement strand
GGATATCGAGCGTGATGGCGTCGGCGGCGACGACGCCGCCGAAGCGCCGGGTGAGACCGTCAATTTGCAGCAACGGCTGGTTCACGACGTGCGCCTCTGCAGAAGGCTGTGGATGCCGCCGTGCAAATAGATCGCGACCAGGAGCAGCGTAGGTCCAAGGATGAGGCCGGGATATTCGGTGACGCGCGACAGCGCCTCCTCCAGCAGCAGATAGGTCACCGTGCCGATCAGCGGGCCGAACGGTGTCGCCAGGCCGCCGAGCACGACCATGACCATGAGATCGCCGGAGCGGGTCCAGAACATCATCGCCGGGCTGATGAAGTTGGTGTGATTGGCGAGCAGCGCGCCGGCCAGCCCGCACAGTGCGCCGGCAATGACGAAGCAGACGAGCCTGTAGCGAAACACCGCAAAGCCGATGGCGCGCATGCGCCGCTCGTTGGAGCGCGCGCCCTGGATCGCCAATCCGAAGCGCGAATTGACCACGCGCGAGACCAGATAAATGCTCGCCAGCAGCAGCGCGAAGCACAGATAGTAGAACAGCGTCCTGTTGTTGAGATCGACGATGCCGAATCGGCTGCGCTTGTAGATGGTCAGTCCGTCGTCGCCGCCGTAGCGGTCGAGCCCGATGGCGACGTAATAGACCATCTGCGCGAAGGCGAGCGTGATCATGATGAAATAGACGCCGCGGGTGCGCAGGCTGAGCGCGCCGACGACGAGCGCGAACAGCGCCGACACCGCGATCGCGGCCGGCCATTGCAGCAGGCCCGAGCCGAATCCTTCCTTCGCCAAAATGCCGACGGCATAGCCGCCGAGGCCGAGATAGACGGCGTGGCCGAAGCTCACCATGCCGCCATAACCCATGATGAGATTGAGGCTGACGGCCGCCATGGCGAGGATCAGCACGCGGGTGAACAATGTCATCACGAAGCTATTGCCGCTCAGTGCGGTGTAGAGCGGCAGCAGCGCCAGGAAGACGAGCAGGCCGGCAATGACGGCGTTGCGCGGATTGAGCCGAAACGGTTCGCTCATCGGCTCGCCGCCGGAAACAGGCCTTCGGGGCGGAACACCAGAATGCCTGCCATCAACATGTAGATCAGCATCGAGGACAGCGCCGGCGCCAAGGTCAGCGCGGCGTTGGTGCTGAGCGCGGCGCGCAGCAGATCCGGCAGGAAGGCGCGGCCGACGGTGTCGATCAGGCCGACGATGATGGCGGCGACGAAGGCGCCGCGGATCGAGCCGATGCCGCCGATGATGATGACGACGAAGGCGAGGATCAGAATGTTCTCGCCCATGCCGATCTGCACGGTGAGGATCGGCGCCTGCATCAGGCCGGCGAAGCCGGCGAGCGCGGCGCCGAGCCCGAACACCAGCGTGTAGAGCAATTTGATGTTGACGCCCAGCGCGCCGACCATCTCGCGGTTCGAGGCGCCGGCGCGGATCAGCATGCCGAGCCTGGTGCGCATGACGACGATATAGAGCAGCGCCGCCACCACGAGAGTCGCGGCGATGATGACGAGGCGATAGGCCGGATAGTAGACGTGGGGCAGAATCTGCACCGCGGTCAGCATTTCGCCCGGCAGCGACAGCGTCATGCCGGCCGGTCCCCAGATCAGCCGCACCAGCTCGTTGAAGAACAGCAGCAGCCCGAAGGTGCCGAGCACATGGTCGAGGTGGTTGCGGCCGTAAAGCGGCCTGATGGCGATGATCTCCAGCGCCACGCCGCAGACGAAGGTCGCGGCCAGCGCCAGCGCGGCGCCGAGCACGAAGCTGCCGGTGAAGGCGGCAAACGTCGCGGCGAAATAGGCGCCGAGCATGTAGAGCGAGCCGTGCGCCAGGTTGACCAGGTCCATGATGCCGAAGATCAGCGTCAGCCCGGCGGCGAGCAGGAACAACAGCATGCCGAGCTGCACGCCGTTGAGGAACTGCTCGATGAAGTAGAGCATGGTGCGTCGCAGCCTTCACCACCTCGTCATGCCCGCGCTTGTCGCGGGCATCCACGGCTTGGCAGAGCCTTTCAGCAAGTAAGACGTGGATGGCCGGGACAAGCCCGGCCATGACGATCCGCTTGCATTATGCCTGCCTCGGAAGTCTTCACTTCATCGGGCACTTGTCGTGGAAGCGGTCCTGGTCGTCCTTGACGATGAGGGACACGGTCTTCAGCGCGTAATTGCCGTCGGCGGTCTTGACCGCATCCTGCAGGTAGAAATTCTGGATCGGGATGTGGTTGTTGCCGAAGCGGAAGCCGCCGCGCACCGACTTGAAGTCGGCCTTCTCCATTTCCTTGCGCATGCCGTCCTTATTGGCGAGGTCGCCGTTGACCGCCTTCACCGCGCTGTCGATCAGGTTGACGGCGTCATAGGTCTGCGCGCCGTAGAACGACGGCGAGGTCTTGTACTTGGCCTTGTAGTCGGCGACGAACTTCTTGTTGGTGTCGTTCGGCAGGTCGTTGACCCACTCCTGCGCGCCGGGAATGCCGATGGCAAGATCCTTCAGCCGCGGCAGCGACAGCTCGTCGATGGTGAATGCGGTGTAGAGCGGAATCTGGCCCTTGAGGCCGGACTGCGCGTATTGGGTGACGAACTGCACGCCGGCGCCGCCCGGATAGAACGCGAAGATGGCGTCGGGATTGAGCGAGCGCGCCTTCGACAGCTCGGCGGAGAAGTCGAGCTGATCGGGCCAGCGCGTCAGCTCCTGGCCGACGATCCGGCCCTTGAACGTGGTCTGCACGCCGGCCAGCATGTCCTTGCCGGCGGCGTAGTTCGGGCCGATCAGGAACGCGGTCTTGACGCCCTTGTCGTTCATGTAGCGGCCGACCGCGGCCGGCGTCTGATCGTTCTGCCACGAGGTCGAGAACACATAGGGCGAGCACAGCTCGCCGGCGAGTTGCGACGCGCCCGCATTGGTGACGACGGTCATGGTCTTCGAATCGGTGAGCGGCTTGAGCGCCGCCAGGATCACGTTCGACCAGATATAGCCGACGATAAAATCGACGTGGTCGGATTCGATCAGCTTCTGCGTCTTCTGCACGCCGACTTCCGGCTTGATCTCGTCGTCCTCGTAGATCACCTCGACCGGCAGGCCGCCGATCTTGCGGTTGAGGTGATCGAGGCCGAGCTCGAACGAGTTGCGCATGTCGTTGCCGATCGCGGCGGCCGGGCCGCTGAAGGTCGAGATGAAGCCGATCTTGACGGTCTTCTGCTGCGCCGAAGCTGCCATGCCCGAAGCGGCAAGCAGCGCGAGCGCAGCGGTCCCTGCAATCAAGGGTCTGATCATTGTCGTTCTCCTTAGGCCCGCGCGACGCGCGGGCTCGTCCCGGCGGAATAGATCCGAGCGCCATTTGTAGAAAGTGGCGCTTGTTTGCGCAACAGCGCCGCCGCACGCCAAGTTGTCTCAGGGAGGCCGGCCCGAAATCGGGCCCCGTCATTGCGAGCGGGGAGCGAAGCAATCCGGCGCAGCGGCGCCACCCGGATTGCTTCGTCGCTCCGCTCCTCGCAATGACGAGCCGGCTAGGACAACTTCGGGAGCAGCTCGGCGAAAATGTCGGGCTTGTAGCCGGCGGCGGTGAACAGGTGATTGCGCGACTCGTCGATCATCGCCTTCAGCCCGACCATATCGAGGCCGACCACGCGGCCGCGATATTTGCGCACCCGGCCGCCGATGATGACGGTGTCGACATTGCTGCGCTCGGCGGCCTGCACCACGGTGCCGACCGCGTTGTTGGACGGATAGAGGTTGATATCGTCGGTGCGGATGACGATCAGGTCGGCTTCCTTGCCGGGCGCCAGCGAGCCGATCTTGTCGTCGAGGCCGGCGCAATGGGCGCCGCCCCTGGTCGCGCAATAAAGCACGTCGCGCACCATCAGCGGCTTCGGCGGATTCTGGTCGCCCTGGAAGCGGCGGTTGTGCGCCACCGCGCGCTGGATGTAGAGCGCCATCCGCATTTCCATGAACATGTCGGTCGAGTAGGAGGTCTCGTTGTCGACGGAGAAGCCCGGCTTGATGCCGTGGTCCCAGGCGTGCTGCAGGGCGCAGACGCCTTCGCCGAGCGCATATTGCGCGTCCGAGCGCGGGCAGACGTTTATGTTCGCGCCGGAGTCGAGGAAGATTTGCCAGGTGCGCTCCGGCAAGGCGCCGCAGTGGTTGAAAGTATTGTCGGGACCGACCAGCTTGTCGGTCGCCAACGGATCGAGCAGCGCCGCCTGCTGTGGGCCCTGGAATTCGGTGGTAATGCGAAGCCCGAGCTTGCGCGCCACCGCCCAGTTCTCGCGAATCGGGCCCGAGAACATGCGTAACGTCACGAGCTGCTCGGTGGACGAGAAATACTTCCTCTGCAACCGCCCGAGGTCCTGCGGCCACTGATGATCCCAGTCGCCGGCGCCGGGCGGCCCGGACGCGTGCACGGCGCGGATGCCGGAATCGAACAGCGCCTCGACCGCGGCGTCGGAATGGGCGGCGCTGCGCGAATTATGCGAATTGTCGAT
Source organism: Xanthobacteraceae bacterium (assembly GCA_030039105.1). Taxonomy (GTDB): domain Bacteria; phylum Pseudomonadota; class Alphaproteobacteria; order Rhizobiales; family Xanthobacteraceae; genus BOG-931. The sequence continues at coordinate 13,574 of JASHQO010000397.1, read as the reverse complement.
CACACAGGTGACGCCGGCGTCGATGCAGCCCATGGCGGTGAGATAGTTGCCGACATAATGATCTAAAGGTCGATAGAATTTCGCGAACGACTGATGCGTCGCGTTCATGTAGTCGGCGAGCGTCGGCGAATTGGGATTGATGCGGCGAAGCTGCGCTTCCCAGGAATGGCGGTGGCAGTCGACCAGGCCCGGCGCGACGATGCAATCGAGCGCGTCGATCACCTGCGCGTCGGCGTTGATCTCCGGCGCGATGGCGGAGATTTTCGTGCCTTCGATCAGGACGTCGCCCTTGGCGAGGTCGCCGACCTTGTCGTCCATGCTGACGATGGTGCCGCCCTTGAGCACGATGCGGCTCTTCGGATCGATGCTCTGCTGCCGGTCGAAGCGGCGCAGGTCGTCGGCCGCCGCGGTTCGCGACAATCCGCTGCCGGCCACGGCGCCCGCGGCAAGCGTGGCCTTGATCGCGCCGCGGCGCGAAATGCGTGCGTCCCTGGTCATGGTCGATCCTCCCTCGGCTTTCGTTTGCCTGACTTCAAGCTTAGCGCAAGCCGCGCGTTTATTCCTCTGCGGTCGCCCGCAGATATTCGTTGAGGAAAGGGCTGATATTCGGCACGAACAAGTCCTCGACCTTCATGCGGCGCCGCGTGAGCTTCTGCTCGTCGAGGTGGTTCATCAGCGCGTCGAGCGTTGGGCGGCTGCCCTCGATCGAATAATCCCAGATTTGTGGGCCGAAAATCTTGCGCGTCGCTTCCAGCTCGTCGATCACCCACGGCAGGCTCACGGTCAGCGCGTCGGTGTCGTACATCCAGTAATAGGCGATGTCGCGGGCGCGGCAGAAGGCGCGATAGAAGCTGATCGCCAGCCACGGGTTCTCCTCGTAGAGCCTCGTCTTCAGCACGAAGGTGTGCATGATCGGGAAGATGCCGGTGCGCCGGTAATAATCCTGCTCGACCTTGCGCGGATCGGCGAACAGCCGCCGCACCGTCCTGCCGAGCGTCTTCGGGATCATCACGGTAGCGAGCGCGTCGATCTCGCCGCGCTCCAGCATGTCCTCCAGCGTGGTATCGGGCGACATGAATTCGACCCGGATGCCGTCCGGCGGCTTGATGGTGCGCACCGGCCGGCCGATCACCCAGGTCACGTCTTCGGGATTGACGCCGTAGTCGGCCTTGAGGAAGCCGCGCACCCAGACCGCAGCCGTCATCTGATAGTCGCCGACGCCGACGCGCCTGCCTTTGAGGTCCTGCGGCTTCGCGATCTCGGAATCGGCACGCAGATAGACCGCGGAGTGGCGGAACACCCGCGATGGAAACACCGGGATGGCGATGAACCGCGTGTCGCCCTCGGAGCGCAGGATGGTGTACGACGACAGCGACATTTCCGAAGCGTCGAATTCCTCGTGATTGAGCATGCGCCAGAACGTCTCGCCCGGGCGCAGCGGGATGAATTTCAGGTCGACGCCTTCCGGCTCGACGCGGCCGTCGATCAGCGGCTGCGTGCGATCATAGCGGCCGCACGCCATAGTGAGTTTCAGCTTGTTCATTCCAGGCTGACGGTAAATGGTTTTTGTTCGTGCATTACAAAATAATGCTCGGGTTGCGGATGCTCTGATCGCAGTCGATCAGGTTGACCTGCTTGGCCTCGATCTTCCAGCCGGCACCGTCGCGCGTGACGCGGTGGCCGGCCCAGCCGGTGAGCACGCGGGTCTCGTCGCCCCAGAACTCGCTGACCAGAAAGTTCGAGCGCAGCATGCGGGTGTCGTCGCGGGCGGTGGCGAACGCTTCGACGTTGGTGATGAGCCGCACCGTGCGCGAGGCCGGCGCCTGCGACCAGGCGAAGCCGGTGCGCATGCGGTAGATGCGATCCTCGAGGCGGCGGCGATCGTCGAACATCACCGAGATTTCGCGCCGCGGGTCGCCGGCCTGCGGCGTCGACGGCACCCAATAGACGCATTCGGGCGTGTACATGGCGAGCCAGTCGTCGTAGCGGAGCTGATCGAGCAGCCGTGCCTCGCGCTCCAGCAGTCGGCGAAATTCGTCGCGCACGGCGAGGTCGGTGACGGCGCGCGCGTCATCCTGCCAGTCGGAGAAATTCTCGATCAGGGCGCGATAGAGCGCGTCGTTGACGTAATGCGACGTGCGCGACGGATCGGGTTTTTGCGCCGGCGCGTTCATGACATTTCGCCCCTTATGGCTCGCGCTGGATGGCGAGGTTCGGCCGCGCCTTCATGAGCCGCTTCCACTCCTTGAAGTGCTCCCGCATGAAGGCTTCGTCGGTCGCCGGCGCGGTGATGGTGCCGTCGGCGTCGGTCTTGACCCGGTCGGGAATGCCGAAACCGCGGTTCATGTAGACCCACTCGTCTTCGAGCGCCATCAGGCCACGCTGGATCTGCTCGAAGTTGGCGATGTCATCGACCTCGCCGAAATTCGGAAAGCCTTCCTGGGTGCGCATGCGCAGCGCATTGATGTCGGTGACGGCGTCTTTCGGCACCTTGCCGTCGTCGACGATCATGGTGCCGTACCAGATCGCGTTGGTCTCCTCGACGCCGACCGGCTCGAACACCTGGATGTGGTTGCCGAGCAGCGAGAAGTTCGGGAACACGTTGATGTTGACCGGCTCGGAGCCGGCGAGATCGAGCAGCGCGAAGGCGCGGTCGCCGTAGCGCCTGATGAACTCGGCCTCGTAATGCTCCATGCCGGGATGGGCGCTTTCCAGTGCCCACAAGCCGCCGGGACGCTGTTCCAGGTTCGGCCGCTTGTCCTTGAAGTGATTGCCGCGGCCGGTATAGCGCATGTACATCGGCTGGGTGTCGGGCGAGTTGCGATAATATGCCATGCCCTTGGCGTTCTCGCCGGCGAAGCGGTTTTCGGTCTCGAGCAGCGAGCGGTGCGAATAGGCGACGTGATAGCCGTCGCAGGAATTGTCGTAGGCGAGCTTCCAGTTGCCCTTGTAGCGAAACCGATTGGCCTCGCAGACCACGACCTTGCCGCCGGGATTGCGGTCGAGCCATTCGTCGATGACTTTTGCGATCGGGCCGAGATGCTCGACCAGCGGCAGCGCGTCCATGTTCAGGGTGGCGAAGATGAAGCCGCGATAGGATTCGACCCGCGGCACCTGGGCGATGTTGTATTTCGGGTCGCGCATGTCCTCGGCATAGCCGTCCGGCCACGGCACGCCGCGCAGCTTCCCGGTGTTGAGAAAATTCCAGCCGTGATACGGGCACTGGAACGATTTCGAGTTGCCCTTGTCCCAGCGGCACAAAGTGGTGCCGCGATGGGTGCAGCGGTTATAGAGCGCGCGGATTTTGCCGTTGCCGTCGCGCACGACGATCAGCGGCCGCAAGCCGAGACGCCGGGTGATGAAATCGTTGTCGTTGGGGATTTCGCTTTCGTGGGCGAGATAGGTCCAGGTGCCGCCGAAGATGTTGGTCATCTCGGCTTCGAAAATCGCCGGATCGGTGTAGATCAGCCGGTGGGCGCGGTCTTCCTGGACCAGACGGTCCCAGTCGTACAGCGCGGTGCCGCCGAGACGGGTCGGCGGTGCGTTGATTTTTTCCAGAGCCGTCATCGCGCGCTCCTTATTCTCCACGCGTCATGCGCGGGCGCGACCCGCGCATCCACGTCTTTGCCTCCAAGCTTAAAGACGTGGATGGCCGGGACAAGCCCGGCCGTGACGGACCGGTCAGAAGAAATCGAAGTACTCGTTCTGCTCCCAGGTGCTCGGCTCGTCGTCCTGCGCCGCTTCGCCGCTTTGTTCCAGCGCGCGCCGGTGGCGGCCGGCTTCGGTGCGCTTGAGGGCGAGGAAGTAGTCGATGAAGGTATCGCCGAGCTCGCGGCGGAACAACGGCTCGTTGTCCAGCGCGTCGAGCGCCTCGGGCAGGCTTTTCGGCAGCAGCGGGCACGGCGCGGCATAGGGCGCGTCGGTTGCCGGCGGCGGCGTGAGCTTGGCGTCGATGCCGGCAAGCCCGGTGATGACCTGCGAGAGGATGAAGAGATACGGGTTGGCCGCCGGCTCGCCGGCGCGGTTTTCCAGTCGCGTCGCCGGATCGCCCACGCCGCCGAGCACGCGGATCATGGCGCCGCGATGGTCGTGAGCCCAGGCGGCGCGGTCCGGCGCCAGCGAGTTCGGCTTGAAGCGGCGATAGCCGTTGACCGTCGGCGTCGCGAACGCCGTGCTCGGCACGGCGTAATGCAGGATGCCGGCGAGGTAGGATTGGCCGAGCGGCGATAGAGCTTCGCCGGATTTTTCCGGCATCAGCAGATTGGCGCCGCTTGCCGCATCGACCAGCGACTGATGCAGATGCCAGCCGCTGGCGTAGTAGCCCTTGAGCGCCGGCCGCGCCATGAAGGTGGCAAAGTAGCCGAGCCGCCGGCACACCTGCCGCGTCGCGGTGCGGAACAGGAGCACGCTGTCGGCGGCCTCAAGTGCCGAGCGCGGCGCAAACGTGCATTCCACCTGGCCGGGGCCCCATTCGTTCTCGATGGAGCGCAGGCCGAGGCCGAGCGCCTCGAACCCATCGCCGAGCGCGTCGAATACCGACTGCATCAAATCCATGTTGGATTCGGAATGATAATGATAGCCGGGCTCCGCCGGCCAGGTTTTGATCGGGCGGCCGCGCGTGCCGGGCGCGCCGACATTGTCCTCGGTCAAATGCTCCTCGGCGACGCGCAGCAGATACCATTCGATCTCGGCACCGATGACGCTTGCGCATTTGCGTGCTGCCAGCTTTTGCAGCGCCTTTTTCAGGAGCTGGCGCGGCGCGAAGTGAAACGGCGTGCCGTCGCTGAAATATTCGTCGCACAGGATCCAACCGGTGCCGGGCGCCCACGGCAAGATGCGAAACGTGGTCGGGTCGGCGACCACCGTGAGATTGGGCGAGCCGGTCATCTCGGCGAGCCCCATGCCGCCGCCGCGGGTGAATGAAGCAAAGACGCGGGCGCCGGCGGAATCGAGCGTCGTGGTGGCGACGCCGATATTGTAGCCAGCGGTCAGCGCGGACAGGAACGCCGGCACCGTGAGCGCCTTGGCCCGCGCATAGCCGTGGGTGTCGCTCCAGGCGAGCCGGATGTAGCGCAGCTTCTCCGCTTCGACCCGGCGCTTGATGTCGGCGGCGAGCCGGCGCTGCGCGTCGCTCCACAGGCCGTGCTTTTCGATGAAGGTCGGCGGCTTGCTCATGCGGAACTTATAGTTTGCCGCTTTGCTTGCCGGAAGCCAGCGCCCATATAGCCGGCATGAGCAAGCCTCTGGTCGTCAGCATCCCGCACCGGCTCGGCCGGGCCGAGGCGCTGCGCCGGCTGCAGGCCGGGCTCACCGACGCGCAAGCCAAATTCGGGCAATTCTTCCGCATCGACGAGCAGGCCTGGACCGACAACCGCCTGCAATTCCGGGTCAGCGCGCTGGCGCAGACGGTGAGCGGCAGCATCGACGTGCGCGACGATCACGTCCGCCTCGAAGTGGTGCTGCCGTGGCTTCTGGCCAAGCTCGCCGAAACCATCCAGCCGCTGATCCGCAAGGAAGGCACGCTGCTTTTGGAGAAGAAATAAGCCGCCGCCTGCTGGAGTCTCTTTGCTTTGAATGCACATTGTCGGCGTCATGCCCGGACAAGCCCGGTCATGACTGGCTTCAGAGCTTCTCCGCCAGGAAGCGCAAGAGCCGCGGCGCCAAAAAGCCCGAATAGCTGGTCGGCTCCTCGATCGGATCGTTCATCCAATAGTGCGGCGCGCCGTGCACGACGCACGGCCGCACGAAATAGCCGGCCTGCTTGAGCGCGAGGCTGAACGGCGCGGTATGCTCCTTGGGATCGACCAGATCGTCGTTGGTGCCGGTGACCAAGAGCACGCCGACCTTGTTGCTGGCATAGGTGGCGTAGCTGATCGAGGAGGCGTCGAAATAAAGCTGGCGGTTCTCCATGGGCGAGGCGCCGAGGAATTTCTGGATGTTGTTCTCGGCGCCGCCCTGGACCTGATAGGCGAGCCACATCGCCAGGAGATCGTAGACGCCATAGACGCCGATCAGCGCCTTCACTTCGGTCGAGACGGCGGCGAACGGGTCCTGCGGATAGCCGCCGTGAAATTTCTTGCCGCTCAAGGCCGCGAGCGAGGCGAGATGGCCGCCGGCGGAAGCGCCCATGATGCCGATGCGTTGCGGATCGATGCCGAATTCGCCGGCCTTGCCGCGTACGAACTGCACGCCGGCGAGCACGTCCTGCACCGCTTGCGGAAACATCTTGCCCTTGGCGGCCACGCGATAGCCGATCGAAAACACCCCATAGCCGCGCGCTGCCAGGTACGGCCCCCAATGCTGGAACGCGGTGCGCGCGCCCTGCACCCAGCCGCCGCCATGGACGGCGACCAGCGCCGGCGCCGCCTTGGCGCCCTTCGGCAGATAGAGGTCGCCCAGCAGCTCGACGCCGTCGTGATTGGCGTAGGCGACACCGAGATGCGAACCGGTTTCAGTCATTTGATTGGTGCCTCCCAAGTCCGTAGCCCGGATGCGCGCAGCGATATCCGGGGTCTCGCCTTTCGGTCAAACTCCGCATGTCGCTTCGCTCACGCGGGCTACGCTATCGCGTCCGATCCCACGCGCGAAGTCAACCGGCGGCTCATGCCGGACATGCAGGGCAAGGCGCCGCCTCCGCCATGGCAAACTGCATTTCGCGTGCTAGAACAATGGCCCAAAGACGAAAATCATGGACGAAAAACGCGCGGTTGGAGGGGGGATGTCGGTAGCGTCATCGAGTGAGGCGCCGTCGCTGGTCGTCGGCGGCACGCGGATCGATTGGATCGAAAAGGGTGCTGGCGCGCCGCTCCTCTTCCTCCACGCCGAGAACGGCATCGAGCCGGCGCGTGCTGCGATCGACGAGCTCGCCGGGCATGCCCGCGTCATGGCGCCGACGCATCCCGGCTACGGCCGTTCCGAGCTGCCCAAGGGCATGCGCACCATCGACGATCTGTCTTACTTCTATCTCGACGTGCTCGATCAGCTCGACGCCCGCGACCTCACCGTGGTCGGCGTGTCGCTCGGTGCCTGGATCGCGGCCGAGATCGCGGTGAAGACGACGGCGCGCATGGCGCGCCTCGTCATGGCCAACGCCGTCGGCGTCAAGGTGTCCGATCGCGAGACCCGCGACATCGCCGATATCTTTGCGCTGACCGAGCCGGAATATATCGCCATCGCCTACAGCGATCCGAAGGTCGGCACCCGCGACTACAAGGCGCTACCCGATGGCGAAGTGCTGGCCGCGGCGCGGGCCCGCGAGGCGACGGCGCGCTATGCCTGGAACCCGTATTTTCACAATCCGCGGCTCAAAAGCCGGCTGCACCGCATCCGCATCCCGACATTATTTCTGTGGGGCAGCCAAGACCGCATGCTCAGCGAGCCTTACGGCCGCGCCTATTGCGCCATGATCCCGGGCGCGCGGTTCGAGACCATCGACCGCGCTGGGCATTTCCCCGATCACGAGCAGCCGAAGGTTTTCGCCGAACAGGTGCTGGCGTTCGCGAGGGGCAAGTGAGCGCCCCATGACAGAGTCGGGATAACGATGACGGGGCGACGGCCGGATAGCAGACGAGAAACAATATGAAAGTCTATCAATTCACCGAGCAACCCTACTATCCGGCGTGGCAGGATCATTCCGGCTCGCTGCGCGTGAACCTGCTCAATCGCAAATGCGATCCGCACGTCGCCGCCGACCTGTTCCACCGCTATTACGACGAGTGGCAGGTCGCCGACGAGCTCGGTCTCGACATCATGCTCAACGAGCATCATCAAACCGCGACCTGCATGTCGTCGACGGTAGTGGTCGGGCTTTCGGTGCTGTCGCGTATCACCAGGCACGCGCGGCTTCTGGTGCTCGGCTATCCGATCGGGCATCGGCCAGATCCGCTGCGCGTCGCCGAAGAGCTGTCGACCATCGACGTGATCTCGCGCGGCCGCCTCGACATGGGCTTCATCAAGGGCGTGCCGTATGAGTTTCCCGCTTCCAACCAGAATCCGGTCGGCGTCATGGACCGCTGGTGGGAAGCGCTCGACTTCATCGTCAAGGCGATGACCACGCACGACACGCTGTTCAACTGGGAGGGCGAGTATTTCAACTATCGCCAGGTCAACGTCTGGCCGCGCTGCTGGCAGCAGCCGCATCCGCCGATCTGGACCACGACCGGCTCATCGACCCAGGCGCGGCTCCTCGGCGAGCGCGGCTATGTGATGGCGACGCTGGGCTCCGGCTACAACACGCGGCCGCTCTACGATTCCTATCGTCGCGGTTTTGTGGGGAAATGGGGCAAGGCGCCCGGGCCGGACCGCTTCGCTTATCTGGGCCTGGTCGGCGTCGCCAAGGATCGCGACGAAGCGCGGCGCCGCGGCGAGCTGGTCGCCGGATATTTGCGCTCGAGCGGCATCGTGCATCTGCCGTTCCGCAATCCGCCCGGCTTTTTGTCGGCCGAGGACAATGCGCGGCTCATGCGCGGCGAGACGCCGCCGCGCAGCTACACCAAGGACCGTCGCGTCATCTCCATGCACAGCGCCTCGGCCGAGGATCTGGTCGCCGCCGGCATTCTGTTCTGCGGCACGCCCGACGAGGTTTACGAGCAGATCGTCGACTTCTGCCAATACTGCGGCGGCATGGGCAATCTGCTCATGATGGGCCACGCCGGCTATCTGAGCCACGAGCAGACCGTCGATAATCTCAAGCTGATGGCAGAGGAGGTTTATCCGCGGCTCAAGGCCTGGCAGCAGCCCGACGCCGCGGCGATCGCCGCGCAGGCGGTCGCCGCGGACAAGCAAGGCAGCCGACCGGCGAGCGCGCGGGTCGGCGATCTGGTCGACGCGACGATGGCTACGCGGTGATCGTCGCGGTCATGCTCCGCGTAGGCAGGGCATCCGGTAATCACTGCGGTTGTTGATGCGCCGCGTCCGTGATTAAAATGTCAGCGATTACTGGATCGTCCGCCTTCGCGGACGATGACGACGGTGGACCATGCGAGTCTATCACTTCTCCGAACAGGCCTATTACCCGGCGTGGAACGAGCACTCCGGCACGCTGCGGGTGACGTTCCCGAATCGCAAATGCGACCCGCGCGTCGCCGCCGATCTGTTGCATCGCTATTACGACGAGTGGCAGCTCTGCGACGAGCTCGGCCTCGACATCATGCTCAACGAGCATCACCAGACCGCGACCTGCATGTCGTCGTCGGTGGTGATCGGGCTTGGCATCGTGGCGCGCGCCACCAAAAGGTCGCGCATCCTGGTGCTCGGCTATCCGATCGGCCACCGCCCGGATCCGCTGCGCGCCGCCGAAGAGCTGTCGACCATCGACGTGATCTCGCGCGGCCGCCTCGACATGGGCTTCATCAAGGGCATCCCCTACGAGATCGCCGCCTCCAACCGCAATCCGACCGAGTTGATGGACCGCTTCTGGGAAGCCCACGATTTCATCATCAAGGCGATGACCACCCACGACGAGGACTTCAACTGGGACGGCGAGTTCTTTCAATACCGCCATGTCAACGTCTGGCCGCGGGTGTGGCAGGAGCCGCATCCGCCGATCTGGTCGACCACCGGCTCGTCGACGCAGGCGCGCGTGCTCGGCGAGCGCGGCTACGTCATGGCGACGCTCGGCACCGGCTATGGCACGCGCCGCATCTACGATGCCTATCGCAAGAGCTACATGGCGAAGCACGGCCGCGCGCCCGGCGCCGACCGCTTCGCCTATCTGGGCCTGGTCGCAGTCTCCCACGACAGGGAGGAAGCGCGCCGGCGCGGCCATCTGATCGCCGGCTATCTGCGCACCAGCCCGATCGTGGCGCTGCCGTTCCGCAATCCGCCGGGCTACGTCCCGCCCGAAGACAACGCCCGCATGCTGCGCGGCGAGACGCCGCCGCGCACCTACACCAAGGATGGCCGCGTCATCTCCATGCAGTTCGCCAGCGTCGACGAGCTGGTGGATTCCGGCGTGCTGTTCTGCGGCACGCCGGACGAAGTCTACGCGCAGATCGTCGACTTCTGCGGCCACTGCGGCGGCATGGGCAACCTCTTGATGATGGGGCAGGGCGGCGAGCTGACCCACGAGCAGACCGTCGATAACCTCGCGCTGTTCTCGCGCGAGGTGCTGCCGCGGCTGCAGGCGTGGCAGCAGCCGGACGCCGAAGCGGCGGCAGTCGCGGCGTAGCTCCTTTCTCGGAACCTCATCGTGAAGGAGCGCCCGTAGGGCGCGTCTCGAACGATGAGGGACTCGGAGAGTTGTTCAAAAATTGGAACAAATCTTGATTTTGGGACAGTTTTGCCCCATGGATTGGCCATGGCAACCGAACCCTTTACGTCCGCGCCCGTCATGGTCGGGAGAAGCGCCGCCGCGCCCGAGCCGCGACCGATCCCGGCCGAAGAGTCGCTCTGCCCGGTGATTTCCCATAGCTGGGTCAATGCCGAATACAGGCATCTCGTGGTCGAGGCTTCGCCTAAGGCGCTCGCCGTCACTCCCGGGCAGTTCTTCAATCTCTTGTGCCCGTCGCCCGACGTCGGCGAGCTGTTCTTCCGCCGGCCGCAGAGCGTCTACCGCATCGACCGCCCGAAGGGGCGCGTCGAGTTTCTCTACAAATGTGTCGGCCGCGGCACCCGCGGGCTCGCCACGCTGAAAGCAGGCGACGATCTCAACATGGTCGGTCCGCTTGGCGTCGGCTTTCATCTCGATCCGACGTGGCGCCACATCGTCGTGCTCGGCCGCGGCGTCGGCATCGCGACGCTCGGCCCGATCTCGCAGCTTGCGAAAGACAACGGCGTCGGCGTCACCGCGATCCTCTCGGCGCGCGATGCGGATTTCGTCATGGCCGGTGCGCTGTTCGCCGAGGCCGGCGAAGTCGTCAGCGTGCTCGACACCGACGGCACGAGCGCCGTGGACAACGTCGAAAAAATCCTCGACGGGCTGATCGCGCAAAAGCGCGCCGACGCGTTCTTCACCTGCGGCTCGAACCGGCTGTTCCAGTTGATGAAGCGCGTCGGCAGGGCCAACACCATTCCGGGCCAGGTGGCGATGGAGCAGGTGATGGCCTGCGGGCTCGGCCCCTGCTACGTCTGCGTCCGCACGTTCGAGGTCGACGGCAAGAAGGAATTGCGCCGGGTCTGCATCGAAGGCCCGGTGTTCGACATGCAGGAGGCGGTCGGATGGTAAGTCCCCGTCATTGCGAGGAGCGAAGCGACGAAGCAATCCAGCCTTCTGAGCAAGCTGCCCCCGGATTGCTTCGCTTCGCTCGCAATGACGGCGCAGTAAAGGAGGCGGTCGGATGGTAGACATGAGCGTCAAGATCGGATCGGTGACGCTGAAGAACCCGATCATGCCGGGCTCCGGCTGCTTCTCCACCGATCTCGCCCAGGTCATGGACATCAACCGCCTCGGCGCCATGGTGGCGAAAACCGTCTCCCGCGATTATCGCGCCGGCAATCCGCCGCCGCGCGCCGCCGAGGTCGAAGGCGGCATGATCAATTCGATCGGGCTGCCGACCAAGGGCATCGAGTATTTCTTCGAGCATCAGGTGCCGGACTATCGCCGTTTCACGCCGCCTTTGGTCGGCTCGATCTCGGCGACCACGATCGAAGATTTCGAAGCCATGGCGCGCGACGTCGCCAAGGGCGACATCGACGTGCTCGAAGTCAACATTTCCTGCCCGACCCGCGATCCGAAGGGCGGCAACTTCGCGCTGCACGCGGAGCACACCTACGACGTGGTCAAGCTCATCCGCGCCACCACGGAAAAGCCCGTTTGGGTGAAGCTGTCGCCCAATGCCGGCGACATCGTCACCGTGGCGCAAGCGGCCGAGCGCGCCGGCGCCAATGCGCTCGTGGTGTCGAACACCATCCTGGGCTTGAAGATCAACACCGACACGTTGCGGCCGGCGATCGGCAACAAGTTCGGCGGCCTGTCGGGCCCGGGCATCAAGCCGGTGATCGTGCGCATGGTCTATCAATGCGCCCGGGCGGTCAAAATCCCGATCATCGGCTGCGGCGGCATCGTCAAGGTGGAAGACGTGGTCGAATACATGTTGGCCGGCGCCACCGCGGTGATGATCGGCTATCTCACCTTCCGCAACCCGTCGGGCATGATCGCCATCATCGACGGCCTCGAGCAATGGTGCGTCAAGCGCGGCTTCAAGCGCGTCGCCGACCTCACCGGCGCCATGATCGACGAGGCGCCGATGGAGACTTTTGCCGCGGCCGCCATGCCGATAGGGTGAAGAGAGAATATGCCTCTCGGAAGAATGTCATGACCACGCGTATCACCATCCGCAAACCCGACGACTGGCACCTGCACGTCCGCGACGGCGAGATGCTGAAAGCGGTGCTGCCGTACACGGCAAAGCATTTCGGCCGCGCCATTTTGATGCCGAACCTGATCCCGCCGGTGCGCACCGCGGCCGACTGCCGCGCCTATCGCGAGCGGGTGATGGCGGCGCTGCCGGCGGGCTCGAAATTCAAGCCGTTGATGACCTGCTATCTCACCGACGACACCGATCCCGACGACGTCGAGCGCGGCTTTCGCGACGGCGTGTTCGCCGGCGTGAAACTTTATCCGGCCAACGCCACCACCAATTCGGCGGCCGGCGTCACCGATTACAAGAAAGTCATGCGGGTGCTGGAGCGCATGGAAAAGATCGACATGCCGTTTCTGATGCACGGCGAAGAGACCGACCCGGAGGTCGATATCTTCGATCGCGAGAAGGCGTTCATCGACCGGCATCTGTCGAAGTGGGTGAAGCAGTTCCCCGGGCTGCGCTTCATCCTCGAGCACCTGTCGTCGAAGGAGGGCGCCGAGTACGTCAAAAGCGCCGCGCCGCAGGTCGGCGGCACCATCACGCCCTATCACATGGTGCTCACGCGCAACGACTGGTTCGGCCATGGTCTCAAGCCTTACATGTACGTGATGCCGGTGATCAAAACCGCGCGCGACCGCGCGGCGCTGCGCAAGGCCGCGACGTCGGGCGAGGCCTGCTATTTCCTCGGCACCGATTCCGCGCCGCATCCTTATTCGCGGAAAGTTTCGACAAACGGCGTGCCGGGGATGTTCAACGCGCCGGTCGCGATCGAGACCTACGCCAAGGTGTTCGAGGAGGAGGGCGCGCTCGACAAGCTCGAAGCCTTTGCCGCCCTCAACGGCCCGAAGCATTATCGCATGGCGCCGAACGCGGATACGATCACGCTGGAGAAGACGCCGTGGACCGCGCCCGAAGAGGTCAAAGTCGCTGGCCCCGACGAGCGCGCCATCGTCTATCGCGGCGGCGAGACGATCGAGTGGAAGGTGGTGGCGTAACTCGGTAGTGTCATGCCCCGCGAAAGCGGGGCACCCAGTCATCACAGGCGAGTCCGTTTTTGCACAAGCGGCGACAGCGGCGATTACTGGATCGCCCGGTCAAGCCGGGCGATGACAACGATAAGTTAACGACGACAAGGAAACGACGACAAGGAAACGACGATGACGGGCTTCCCCGACAAGGCGGTGATAGCCGAGCTGACGGCCAAGATGCTCCTCGAAGTGGACGCGGTTCGCTTCATGACCGACAAGCCGTTCATCTACACGTCGGGCTGGG
>JASHQO010000396.1 GCA_030039105.1 Xanthobacteraceae bacterium | reverse complement strand
GGCTCAAGGCCGCGCGGGCCGCCGGGTGGACGATTGCGTGGCGGCGCTTGCGGCGTCGGCCGCGCCGAAAGCTCGTCGGCCAGCGCCGCCAAAGTGTCGCGCTGCGGGCGCGACGGAGCAGGCGTTTCGGCCTGGGGCTGCAGCGGCGGCCAAGCCGGCGCCTCTTCGGCCACCGGCTCGATCTTCGGTTCGAACTTGGTCTCGAATTTTGTCTCGGCCTTGGGCGCCGAGCGGGACGGCGTCACCGCTTCCGGCTGCAGCGGCCACGAGCCGTTGCCGTTGTCGGGGAGCGGAATGGCGCGCGGCAGCGGTTCGAGCTGCGCCGGGCGCGCCATCGCGACGTCGCGCGGTGCGGCCACGGCGCGCACGATATTGGCTTCGATCACGACGTCGGTTGGGCCGCCGACGATCAGGAGGTGCTCGACGTTGTCGCGGCGGATCAGGCAAAGCGAACGCCGATTGTCGACCCTCGCCCATTCCAGCACCGAGAGCCGGTGCTGGCGGCCGCGCACGCCATCGAGTCCACCCGAGCCGAACCGGCGCACTGCCCAGAGCGCGAGCAGGATCAGGCCGAGCACGATCACGAAAGCCAGGATGAACTTCACGGCGAACGGCAACTCGGTACCGAACAGACCATCCAACATTTGCCGATCTCCCCGTTGCTCCACGGCGGCCCATTGGCGTGCCAATGGTTAACGGCGCGGGAAACATTTGCCGCCGCGATTACTAAGAAAGTATTAAAACCAATAGCCGATTTCGTCCCCGAAGCCGACCAACCAAGCATTCTCATGGTAAACGGCGATTTAATGGCAAAGCGGCCATGGAACCGGCCTTAACCGGCCATTAACCATACGGCCGGCAAAGTCTGCCCAGCACGAATTGGGCCGACCCCATGCCGATCTCCGATATCCCGATCCTGTCGATGCTGCGCGAGCGCTTGGAATGGCACCAGGAGCGCCAGCGCGTGCTCGCGGAAAACGTCGCCAACTCCGACACGCCGCACTACCAGGCCAAGGACCTCGCGCCGCCGGATTTCGCCCATGAAGTGCGGCTTGCCTCGCTGGCGCTCGAGCGCACCGATCCGGGCCACATCGAGGGCGCAATCGGCGGCGGTTCGGCGTTCGCCGCCGACCATTCCGGCCGTTTCGAGGTGCGCCCGCGCGGCAATACGGTGACCCACGAAGACGAGATGATGAAAGTGGCGTCGAACCAGATGGACTACGAGGCCGTCGCCTCGCTCTACACGCACAGTTTGAACCTGATCAAGATCGCGATCGGCAAGGCTTAAGACGCCGCGCCGCGAGGAGGTGATACCTCATGGACTTCTTCAAATCGCTCACCATCGCCGCTTCCGGCCTGCACGCGCAGATCGGCCGCATGGAGATCATCTCCGAGAACATCGCCAACGCCGATTCGACCTCGACGACGCCGGGCGGCGATCCGTATCGGCGCAAGATCGTCACCTTCACCTCCGAGCTCGACCGCTCGATCGATGCCAACGTGGTCAAGCTCGGCCATGTCGACGCCGACGCGTCCGATTTCACCGTCAAGCACGAGCCCGGCAATCCGTCCGCCGACGCCAACGGCAACGTCAAATATCCGAACGTCAATCCGCTGGTCGAGATGACCGATTTGCGCGACGCGCAGCGTTCCTACGAAGCCAACCTCAACGTCATCACCGCCACGCGCCGCATGCTCCAGCGCACCATCGACATCCTCAAGAGCTAACATCATGCCGACGCCGATCGCCGCCGCCGCCAATGCCTATGCCGCGCTCGCCCGTGTGGGCCAGCAGACCGCCGCTATCGGCAGCAACGCTGCCGCCTCCGACTCGGCGCCGGACTTCAGCGCCGTGCTCAAGGACGTGATCAATGCCGTCTCCGAGACGGCGCAGAAATCCGACGCGCAGGCCAATGCCGTCGCCGCCGGCCGCGCCAACATGGTCGACGTCGTCACCGCGGTGGCCGAGACCGAGACCGCGGTGCAGACGCTGGTGTCGGTCCGCGACAAGGTGATCTCGGCCTACGAGGACATTTTGAAGATGCCGATCTGACGGCGCGCGTCGGGCGGCGTGAGGCGTTGAAGGGGAGAGCATGACCGGACCGGAAGTGTTGGACGTGGCGCGCGATGCCATCGAAACGCTGTTGATCGTCTCGGCGCCGCTGATGCTGGTCGGCCTGATCGTCGGCGTCGCCGTTTCACTGCTGCAGGCGCTGACCCAGATCCAGGAAACCACGTTGGTGTTCGTGCCGAAAATCCTGGCGATCTTTCTCGCCATGCTGGTCGCGCTGCCGTTCATGGCCGACGCCCTGCACAGCAACTTCATCCGGCTTACCACGCACATCGCCAACGGCTAAAGCACGATCCCCGGAAAGTGGAAACCGGTTTTCGGAAAAGATCGTGCGCCAGCAAAAGGCCAGAGCGGGATGACGATTCGACCAAAACTCATGCCGCTCTAAGCGAGGTTTAGCCGCCGTGCATATCGACCTGTCCTTCCTGCCGGCGCTGGGTGCGGCCTTCCTTCTGGTGTTCGCGCGCGCCGGCACCATGGTGATGCTGCTGCCGGGCCTGGGCGAGCAGAACATTTCGCCGCGCATCCGGCTGACCATCGCGCTGATCCTGGCCGCGGTGCTGCTGCCGCTGCACCGCAGCGCCTATCACATCGATACCGGCGCGCTGGCGCCGTCGCTGGTGCTGCTGGTCGAGGAAATCCTGATCGGCGCCGTCCTGGGTTTGACCGCGCGGCTGACCATCTCGGCGCTGGAAGTGGCGGGATCGGTGATCGCCCAGCAGCTCGGGCTTGGCTTCGTCACCGCCGTCGATCCGACCCAGGGCGAGCAGGGCGTCATCATCGGCAATTTCCTCACGCTGCTCGGCATCACCCTGTTCTTCGCCACCGACATGCACCATCTCGTCATTGCCGCGCTCAACGACAGCTACGGCCTGTTCGAGCCGGGCGAGGTGCCGGCGACCGGCGACGTGGCCGCGCTGGTGACGAAGACGGCGTCGGGCGCGTTCCGCATCGGCATCCAGCTCTCGGCGCCGTTTCTGGTGTTCGGTCTCCTGTTCAATATCGGGCTCGGCGTGCTGTCGCGGCTGATGCCGCAGATGCAGGTGTTCTTCGTCGCGCTGCCGGCCTCGATCCTGATCGGGCTGCTGTTCCTGGTGCTCGTGCTCGGCACCATGATGGGCTTCTTCCTCGATTACGTCGGCGGCGTGCTGCACGAACTGGCCCCGCACGGCTAGGCGCGGGCGATGGCCGACGAACGCGACGATACCGAAAGGACGGAGGACCCGACACCGAAGCGCCTCGATGAGGCGATCAAGCGTGGCGACGTCGTTCGCAGTCCCGAGGTCAACACCTGGTTCATGATTGCCGGCGCCGTGCTGACGCTGATGGTGTTCGCCGGGCCGATGGCACAGTCGCTGCAGACGACGTTCCGCGGCGTCATCGCCCATTCCTATCAGATACCGGTCGACGGGCCGGCGCTGACCGATCTCGCCAAGACGCTTGCCATCGACGTCCTGGCCACGCTCGGGATTCCCTCGCTGCTGCTGGTGCTCGCGGCCCTGTTCGGCACCGCGATCCAGCACCGCATCGTGTTCTCGGTCGAGCCGCTCACGCCCGACCTGGCGAAGATATCGCCGGCCGCCGGGCTGCGCCGGCTGTTCTCCCAGCAGGCGCTCGCCAACTTCCTCAAAGGCGTCGCCAAGGTGACCATCTTCGGCGCCGTGATCGGCGCGCTGTTGTGGCCGCAACGCCATCGGCTCGTCGGCCTCGTCGCCGCCGATCCGGCCTTGATCCTGCCGTTTACCCAGTCGCTCGCCATGCGCATGCTGGGCACGGTGGTCGCCATCCTGGCTCTGGTCGCGGTGGCCGACTATCTGTTCCAGCACCGGCAGTGGTACGAGCGGCAGAAAATGTCGCTGCGCGAGATGAAGGAGGAGTTCCGCCAGACCGAGGGCGATCCGCAGGTCAAGGGCAAGCTGCGGCAGTTGCGCCAGCAGCGCATGCGCAAGCGCATGATGGCCGAAGTGCCCAAGGCGTCGCTGGTGATCGCCAACCCGACCCACTTTGCCGTGGCGCTACGCTACGAGCGCGGCATGAACGCCCCGGTCTGCGTCGCCAAGGGCGTCGACCTGATCGCCCGCAAGATCCGCGAGATCGCCGAGACCCACGGCATCCCGGTAGTCGAGAACCCGCCGCTGGCCCGCGCATTGCATGGCACGGTGGAGATCGACCAGGAAATTCCGCCGGAACACTACCGCGCGGTCGCCGAGATCATCGGCTACCTGATGCGGCTGCGGCGGCTGGTGGCGCGGTAGGAAAGCGGCGCGCGGAGCGGCCAATTGTGCGGCATCATGCTAATTCTCTTGCGCGATTCGGCCGCCCTGGGCACTGAAGCAATTGTCAGCGGGCCGGTTTTGCGAGGCGGGCGATGACGACCCAAGACGTAGCAAGCGGCGCGGTTACGGGCGGCCAGGGCGGCGGCGAGCCGGTCGAGAGCGCGCCGGCGCGCCGGTCGATCGACCGCAGCGCCGCAGCGGAGCGTGGCGGCAGCATCGTGCTGGTGCTGCTGGTCGCGGCCCTCCTGGTCGCCGCCGGCACTGCCATCGTCATGCTCGGCCGCGGCAAGGCGGAACCGTATATTTCGGTCTTCGTCGCGGCGCTGGCCGCGGTCGGGGTGTTCTCGCTGTTCGCGCTCGCTGCCGGCATTCTTCGCCCATCGGCCAAGGGCGCGGTCAGCCCGCTGATCAAGGCGGTGGTCGACGACGCGTTCGACGGCATCCTCGTCACCGACGCCGACGGTCGCGTGGTCTATGCCAATGCCGCCTATCTCGACCTGATCGGCGCCGCCGACGGCAACGACATCCGCCCGGTCGAGCGGGTCTTCATCGGCGACGCCGACGCGTCCGAAGCGATCTACCGCCTGCTCAAGGCCGCCCGCGAAGGCAATCGCGCCCAGGAGGTGGTGCGGGTCGCGGGGCTCAAGGGCCGGCCGTCGCGCTGGCTGCGCTTCAAGATCCGCCCGCTCGGCGCCACGCGGCGCGAAGCGCGCCTGACGGTGTGGTCGCTCACCGACGTGTCGCACGAGCGCGAGCGGCAGGAGAACTTCTTCCAGGTCATGCAGCATGCCATCGACTACCTGGATCACGCGCCGGCCGGGTTCTTCTCCGTCGATGCCAACGGCGACATCGTCTATCTCAATGCCACGCTGGCCGCCTGGCTGGATCAGGACCTGGCGCAGGTCGGCTCGGGCGGCCTGAAGCTCTCCGATATCGTCTGGGGCGATGGCGCGGCGCTGCTGACGACGCTCGAGGGCGCGCCGGGCGACGTCAGGACCGAAGTGCTCGACCTCGATCTGCGCGCCCGCAACGGCCGCTCGCTGCCGGCGCGGCTCTATCACCGGCTGGCGTTCGGCGCCGACGGCACGCCCGGCGCGTCGCGCACCGTGGTGCTCAATCGCGGCCGCGACCGGGACGGCGATGCCCAGCGCGCCGCCGAAGTCCGCTTCATGCGGTTCTTCCATCACACTCCGATGGCGATCGCGACCATCGACCGCGGCGGCGCCGTCATCCGCACCAATCCGCTGTTCGCCCGGCTGTTTCACGGCGCGCGTAGCGCCGAGGATCGCTCGATCCTCGGCATCGTCGCCGAGCGCGACCGGCCGGCGCTGGAAGCCGCGATCCGCGCCGCCGCCGCCGGCCAGGCCGATATCGCGCCGGTCGACGCCATGCTCGCCGGCCAAGGCGAGCGCTTCGCCGATTTCTACGTCGCCGCCGTCGAGGAGGCCGAACGCGACCAGGAAGCGGCCATCGTCTATGCGCTGGAAACCACCGCCCAGCGCGAGCTCGAGACCAAGGTGTCGCAGACCCAGAAGATGGAGCTGGTCGGGCAGTTTGCCGGCGGCGTGGCGCACGACCTCAACAACAACCTCAACGCCATCATCCTGGCCGCCGATTTTCTGATCAATGCCCACAAGCCGACCGATCCGTCGTTCAAGGACATCATGGAGATCAAGCAGAGCTCCAACCGGGCGGCTCGCCTGGTGAAGCACCTGGTGGCGTTTTCGCGCAAGCAGACGCTGCGCCCGGAGGTGCTCGATCTCGGCGAGCTGTTCAGCGACCTGAAGTGGATGCTCAACCGCACCATCGGCGAGAAGATCAAGCTCGACATGGTGGAAGGCCGCGATCTGTGGCGGGTCAACGTGGACTCGACGCAATTCGAGCAGGTGATCCTCAACCTTGCGGTCAACGCCCGCGACGCCATGCCCGGCGGCGGCTGGCTGACGCTGCGCACCAGCAACGTCAGCGCGGCGGAATGCGCGAAGTTCCAGACCAAGGGCATGCCGGCCGCCGACTATGTGCTGGTCGAGGTCACCGATACCGGCACCGGCATCCCCGACGCGATCCGCGACAAGATCTTCGAGCCGTTCTTCACCACGAAGGACGTCGGCAAAGGCACCGGGCTCGGGCTATCCACGGTGTACGGCACCATCAAGCAGACCGGCGGCTTCATCTATGTCGATTCCGCCGAGGGCGTCGGC
>JASHQO010000395.1 GCA_030039105.1 Xanthobacteraceae bacterium | reverse complement strand
CGAGCAGCGCCAGCGCCGCGACCAGCGCAATTCGATTGTTCATTGTCCGAACTCCACAGTTCACAGGCCCATCGCGCCGATCACCGCACCGATCACCGCGCCGGCGCCGACCGCAATGTAGTTGATCCCGGCGAAGGTCACGGCGCGGTTCCCCTTATCCCTTCATGCCGCCCATCTTGCAGACCAGCTTCCATTCCGCGTCCGTCACCGGCTGCACCGACAGCCGCGGATACTTGGCGAGCGCCATGGCCTTGAGCTTCGGCTCGGCCTTGATCGCGGCGAGCGTCACCGGCAGCGGCAGCGCGGCGATGGCAATCGTCGTTATCGCGACCCACGGCTCGCCCTTGGCGGCGGTCGGATCGGGAAAGAACGCCTTGACGATCTCGCCGATGCCGACCACCTGCTTCTCGGCGCCGGTGTGATAGAAGAAGAACTTGTCGCCCTTCTTCATCTCCTTGAGATAGCCGCGCGCCTTGAAATTGCGCACGCCGCTCCAGGTCTCGCCGGTCTTGCCGCGTTTGACCTGATCGTCCCAGGAGAACTCCTCCGGCTCGGTCTTCAACAGCCAATACGCCATATTATTCCTCCGCGTTTATGCCTCCGACTTGAGCGGCCGCGTCAGCAGCGATTTGATCGCCTCGTCGAGCGTCATGGTCCGGTCGAGCAGCGCCGCGACCGCGGCCGCGATCGGCATGTCGACGGCGCGGTCGCGCGCCATGTCGAGCAGCACCGGCGCGGTGAAGGCGCCTTCGGCCAGCCCGGTGCTGCGCTGGATGCTGTCGGGCTTCTCGCCCTGGCCGAGTTTCACGCCGAACGAGAAATTGCGCGACTGCGGCGTCGAGCAGGTCAGTAGCAGATCGCCGAGGCCGGAAAGCCCCATCAGGGTCTGCGGCTTGGCACCGAAGGCCTGGCCGAAGCGCGTCAGCTCGGCGAAGCCGCGCGTCGTCAGCGCGGCGCCGGCGCTGGCGCCGAGCTTGCGTCCGGCAACGATGCCGGCGGCGATCGCCAGCACGTTCTTGGTGGCGCCGCCGATCTCGACGCCGCGCATATCGGTGGCGTGGTAGGGCCGGAACGTCGCCGAGCCGATGGCTTGCGCCAGCGCCTGCGCCAGCGCGCCGTCGGCGGCCGCGAGCGTCACCGCGGTCGGCAGGCCGCGCGCCACGTCGGCGGCAAAGCTCGGTCCGGACAGAATCGCCGGCACCGCGTTTGGCGCACAAGCGGCGACGATTTCGCTCATGAACTTCTTGGTGCCGCGCTCGATGCCCTTGGCGCAGACGATGACAGGGGTGCCGTCGGCCATGAGCGGCGCGAGTTGCATCGCGGCGCTGCGCACCGCCTGCGCCGGCACCACCAGCAGGATCGCGTCGGCCCGCGCCGCGGCGGCGGCATCGGCGGCGAGGTGGATCGTGTCGTCGAGCCGCACCCCGCGCAGGAACAGGCTTTCGCGCTTGTCGCGCAGGCTCGCCGCATTGGCGGCGTCGTGCTCCCACAAGGTCACCTGCCGGCCGGCGCGCGCGCAGGTCAGCGCCAGCGCCGTGCCCCAGGCGCCGGCGCCGATGACGGCGATATGGTTGAAGGCCATTTGTCCCAGCGCATCCGTCATGCCCGGCTCGTGCCGGGCATCCACGTCTTTCTTTCGCGCCGAGTCTAAAGACGTGGATGGCCGGGACAAGCCCGGGCATGACGGGCTAGAGAGCCTCGCCGCGCAGCAGTTTGGGCACCTCGCCGACCAGGCCGGCGGCTTCGCGGATGAACAGGCGCTTGAGGTTCGGCACCCGGTCGACCAGGCCGAGACCGATATCGCGAGCGAGCCGCAGCACGTCGGAGCGGTTGGAGAACAGCCGGTTAAGCCCGTCGGTGGCGATGCCCATCGCCATGGTGTCGAACCGCCGCCAGCGCTGATAGCGCTCGAGCACGTCCGCCGCGCCGGGATCGAGGCCGAGCCGAGCCGCGTCGACGATCACCTCGGCCAGCGCGGCGACGTCTTTGAGGCCCATATTGAGCCCCTGCCCGGCGATCGGATGAATGACGTGCGCGGCATCGCCGACCAGGGCGAGGCGCGCGGCGACGAACGAGCGCGCGACGAAAAAGCCGAGCGGATGCAGGCGCCGGGCGCCGACCGCTTGGATGTCGCCGAGATGCAATTTGAAGCGTTTTTCCAGCTCGTCGTGAAACGCCGCGTCGGGCAGAGCGACGATGCGCTCGGCTTCGCCCTTGAGCTCGGTCCACACGATCGACGCGCGGTTGTCTTTCAGCGGCAGGATCGCAAACGGCCCGGCGGGTAGAAAATGTTCTTCCGCGCGGCCGCCGTGATCGCGCTCGTGCGCCACGGTGGTGACGATCGCCGACTGCGGGTAATCCCAGCCGTGAATGGCGATGCCGGCCTGCGCGCGGATGGTCGAGCGCGCGCCGTCGGCCGCGACGATGAGGCGGGCGGCAAGCGCGGAGCCGTCCTTGAGCGTCGCCGCCGCCGGTCCGCCGTCGTGGCTGACCGCATCGACGCCGGAGGAAATCAACTCGACGCCTTCGGCTTTCGCCTTCGCCGCCAGCGCGTCGACCAAAAAACGGTTCTCGACCATGTGGGCGAACGGCTCGCCGGGCGCGACGTCGCCGGCGAAGGTGAGA
>JASHQO010000394.1 GCA_030039105.1 Xanthobacteraceae bacterium | reverse complement strand
GGTGAGCGTCATCACCGACGACGACATGATGAACGGCAGGAACGTCAGCGTCGCCACCATCGCGTTCGGCAGCAGGTGACGAAACATGATGACGGCGTTGGAGACGCCGAGCGCGCGCGCCGCCTGGATATATTCGAAATTGCGGCCGCGCAGAAATTCGGCGCGCACCAGGCCGACCAGGCGCACCCACGAGAACAGCAGCAGGATTCCGAGCAGCACGAAGAAGCCCGGCACCAGCACCGAGGAGATGATCAGCAGCAGATAAAGCTCCGGCACCGAGGTCCAGATTTCGATGAAGCGCTGGAACAACAGGTCGGTCCAGCCGCCGAAATAGCCCTGCACCGCGCCGGCGGCGATGCCGATCACCGAGGAGACGATGGTGAGCACGAGGCCGAACAGCACCGAGATGCGAAAGCCGTAGATCAGGCGCGCCACCACGTCGCGGCCGTCGTCGTCGGTGCCGAGCCAGTTATATTCCAGCGTGCCGCATTTGCCGTAGCCGTTCTTGGCGGCGAAGTCGCAATCGGCCGCGCTCAGCATCCAGGTCGGCTTCGATGGAAACGCCGACGGCGGATTGTCGTTGATGGTGCGGTCGGAGAAATGGATCGGCGGCCAGATTTCGATGGCGTGGTGATCGGCGAGGAATTGCTGCAAGTGCGGATCGCGATAGTCGGCCGCGGTGCCGATATCGTCGCCGAACTCGGTGTCGGGATAGGTGAAGATCACCGGAAAATAATTCTTGCCGTCGTAGCGGATGAAGATCGGCCGGTCGTTGGCGATGAACTCGGCGAGCAGCGAGATCACGAACAGGACGAGGAAAACCCACAGCGACCAAAAACCGCGCCTGTTGGCTTTGAAGTTGCGCCAGCGCCGCGCGTTCAGCGGCGACAGCGCCAGCCGCCGCCGCTCCGCGGGAATGCCGATACCGAGCGGTCCGACCGCGGCGGTGTCCGGCGCTTGCAGGCTGGTTCGCGCGTCCACTCAGACCTCCCGCGTCTCGAAATCGATGCGCGGATCGATCACCGTGTAAGTCAAGTCGGAGATCAGGCCGACGAGCAGGCCGACGAGGGCGAAGATGTAGAGATTGGCGAACACCACCGGATAGTCGCGGTTGAGCACGCTCTCGAAGCTGAGCAGGCCGAGGCCGTCGAGCGAGAAGATGGTCTCGATCAGGAGCGCGCCGGCGAAGAACGCGCCGATGAAGGCGCCGGGGAAGCCGGCAACGACCAGCAGCATGGCGTTGCGGAAGATGTGGCCGTACAGCACCTGCCGTTCGGAGCAGCCCTTGGCGCGGGCGGTCAGCACATATTGCTTGCGCAACTCGTCGAGGAAGCAGTTTTTGGTCAATAGCGTAAGCGTGGCGAAGGCCGACAGTCCCATCGACACGATCGGCAGGGCGAGGTGCCAGAAGTAGTCGTAGATCTTGTGCCACAGGGAAAAATCCGACCAACCGTCGGACGTGAGCCCGCGCAGCGGGAAGATCGCCAGATAGAACGGTCCGAGCGAGCCGCCGGCGAACACGATGATGAGCAGGACCGCGAACAGGAAGCCCGGAATGGCGTAGCCGATGATGATGATGCCGGAGGTCCACATGTCGAACGGCGTGCCGTCCTTCACGGCCTTGCGGATGCCGAGCGGGATCGAGATCAGATAGGACAACAACGTCATCCACAGCCCGAGCGAGATCGAGACCGGCAGCTTCTCCTTGATGAGCTGGATCACGGTGACGTCGCGGAAATAGCTCTTGCCGAAATCGAAGCGCAGATAGTTGCCGATCATGATGAAGAAGCGCTCGTAGGCCGGCTTGTCGAAGCCGAACTGCTTCTCCAGGCTCTTGATGAAGGCGGGATCGAGGCCCTGGGCGCCGCGATACTTCGAATTGATGTCGCCTTGCGGGCCGCCTTGCAGCGCGCCGCGGGCGCCGAAATCGCCGCCGGCCGAGCCGGAGATGCGCGACGTCGCCCCGGTGTCGGCGCCGGAGAGCTGCGCGATGATGCGCTCGACCGGCCCGCCCGGCGCGAACTGCACCACGACGAACGACACCAGCATGATGCCGAAGATGGTCGGGATCATGAGCAGCAGCCGGCGGATGATATAGGCGGTCATCGTTTCACGGCGTTTGTTTCCCGGACGCGGCGCAGCGCCAAGCGATGCACCGCCGATCCGGGATCGTACCAAACTACGAGTGTGCGACGATCCCGGGTCTGCAGCGCATCACCATAATGCCCGCAATGAGGTGCTGCGCTGCGCCCGGGAAACGTCCGGCGGTTCGGCATTGTTCTACCCCGCCCTGGGGATTTTTGCCGCCTTGGCGGCGTCGTACCACCAAGTATCGGGAATGCCGCGGAAATAGCGCGGTTGTGCGGCGGGGCGGCCGAACGCGTCCCAATAGGCGATCCAGTGCGACGCCTTGTACCACTGCGGAACCCAGTAGCGGCCGGCGCGGACGACGCGGTCGAGCGCGCGGCAGGCGGTGGTCAACGCGGCGCGGCTCTCGGCGGCGATGATGGCGTCGATCAGGGCATCGACGGCAGGATCGGCGATGCCGGCGAGATTGTTCGAGCCTTTGAGCGCGGCGGCCTGCGACGAGAAATACGAGCGTAGCGAATCGCCCGGCGTGGCGGAAAAGCCGAAGCGGTCGATGGTGATGTCGAAGTCGAAGCCGTCGCGCCTGGCGCGGTACTGCACCGGATCGACCAGGCGGATGGTGGCGTCGATGCCGAGCGTGCCGAGGTTCTTGATGAACGGCATGTGGTGCGGCTCGAACGCCGCCTCGTCGAGCAGGAACTCGACGGTGATCGGCTCGCCGGCCGGCAGCACCCGCTTGCCGTCGACCACGTTGCAGCCGGCGTCTTTCAGGAGCTGCGCCGCCTTGCGTAGCTGCGCGCGGTCCTGGCCGGTGCCGTCCGACACCGGCGGCACGTAGGGCTCGCCGAACACTTCATCCGGCACGAGGCCGCGGAACGGCTCGAGCAAAGCGAGCTCGTCGGCAGCCGGCGGGCCGTTCGCCATCAGGTCGGAGTTCTGGAACACCGAGACGGTGCGCTGGTACGAGCCGTACATTATCGTTTTGTTGGTCCATTCGAAGTCGAAGGCGTCGTTGAGCGCCTCGCGCAGCCGCGGATCGGAAAATTTTTTGCGCCGCGTGTTGATGAACCAGCCTTGCGCGCCGGACGGCGTCTCGTCGGGCAGCACGTCTTTCTTGACCCTGCCGTCCTTCACCGCCGGGAAGCCGTACTGCAGCGCCCAGGTCCGCGAGGTGAACTCCTCGCGGAACAGATAGTTCTCGGCGACGAAGCCCTGGAAGCCGACGTCGCGGTCGCGGTAATATTCGAAGCGCACGACGTCGAAATTGTTCTGGCCGCGGCCGACCGGCAGATCGGCGCCCCACCAGTCCGCGACCCGCGCGTATTCGATGTAGCGGCCCGGCTCGAAGCGGCCGACCTTGTAGGGGCCGCAGCCGAGCGGCACCTCGAGCGTCGATTCGTCGAACGGTTTCGTGGCGTAATAGGCGCGCGAGAAGATCGGCAAGCCGGCGACGAACAGCGGCACGTCGCGGGCGCGTTTCGGCGCGAAGCGCACCACGACGACACTGTCGTCCTTCGCCTCGGCGCCGAGGAAATCGCGCAGCGACTGGCTGATGATCGGGTGGCCTTTCTCTTTCAAGATATTGAGCGAGAAGGCGACGTCGTGGGCGGTGAGCGGCGAGCCATCGTGGAATTTCGCCTGCGGCCGGATGACGAACTGATAGGTCAGCCCGTCGGCAGAGCGCCGCACCTTTTCCGCGGCCAGCCCATACATGCCGTCGGGCTCGTCGCCGCAGGCCGCCATCAGTGAGGCGAAGGTCAGCTCCATGCCCTGCGCCGCATCGCCCTTGAGGATGTAGCTGTTGAGCGAGTTGAAGGTGAGGAAATTCTGGTTGTATTGCCGGTTCGGGCCGATCTGGGAAAAGCTGCCGCCCTTCGGCGCGTTCGGATCGACGTAACGGAAATGATGAAAGTCGGCCGGATAGGCGAGGTCGCCGAACGCCGATAGGCCGTGCGCCTCGATCATGGCGTCGGCGCCGGCGGCAGCGCCGCGGCGCAGCGGCGAAAATCCGGCCGCCGCGCCGGCCGCGAGCG
>JASHQO010000393.1 GCA_030039105.1 Xanthobacteraceae bacterium | reverse complement strand
GGCGAGCGCGGTGCCGTTGGACGCCGCCAGCCCGCCGATCGCGACCACGATCATGCAGGCATCGGCATCGCGCACGTTCCAATCGGTGCGCTGCGCCGGATCGGGCAGCGGCGTTTCCTTGAGCTTCGGATATTTGGCCAACAGCCCGGGCGGCTCGGGCAAGTCTTCGGCCCAGCCGCCGTTCGGGCACCAGCCGCCGTAATCGATGCCGCGCTCCAGCGCGATATCGAGCACGGCGCGGTCGACACCGGATTGTCCGCCGGACAGGAGCTTCATGGCAGTTTCCTTAAGCCGCACCCCGCTCTTTTTTCGGCAACCTTTTGCGCTTATATTCCTTGCTGCCGGCGCAAGCCGGCTATGGCGATAAACGGCCGTCGTAATAAACCTTTCGGACCCGGGGGCGGTACCCGGCGACTCCACCAATTCGGAGGACAGATGACCGATGACGGACGACAGATGATAGGGGGCCCGCTTGGCTTGCCGTTCTGTCCTCCGTCGTCCGATTTCCGTCCTCCGCTTACGGGGTCGAAATAGGATCGACGAGGGCGTAAAAGGCGCGCTTTTGCCCGGCATGGTTCCGGCGTTATCGGGCCAAATTCATAGTTGCCAACGACAACTATGCTCCGGTTGCTCTAGCTGCGTAAGCAGCTCGAAAGACCGACCTAAAGCCCTGACGGGTTAAGCTCCGTCAGGCGGGGTCCGGAGGCACCTGGCAACAGAAGCCTCCACTTTATCCAGGCGTCAGATGTCAGGAGTCAGGGATCAGCGACAGAATTGCCCTGGTCCGCTATGATTATCGCACTATCTCTTATGCGTCGCCTGATTCCTGACGCCTGACGCCTGATTCCTGACGCCCGATAACCCGATGCCTTCCGCCCTGATACGCTACGATATTCTCGCCCAGCAGGCGCTGCTTGGCGTGGTGCGCACCGTGCTGGCGGATGCCGCCAAGAATGGCCTGCCGGGGGAGCACCATTTCAACATCACCTTTGCCACCGCGGCGCCGGGGGTGCGGCTGCCGGAGCGCATCCGCGCGCAATATCCGGACACGATGATGATCGTGCTGCAGCACCAGTTCTGGGATCTCAAAGTCGGCGACGACGGTTTCGAAGTCGGCCTGTCGTTCGGCGGCGTGGCGGAGCGCATCGCGGTGCCGTTCGAGGCGGTGACGGCGTTCGTCGATCCGACAGCGCAATTCGCCCTGCAATTCGAGAGGCGCGAGCTGCAACCGGCAGAGCAGCCGGTGCCTGCGATCGAAACCCCGGCGCCGGCGCCGCCCGCCGCCGTCGAGAAGGCCGGTGCCGCGCCCGCGGAACGGGACGAGCCGAAGCCCGACGAGAAGACCGCCGGCGCCGAAGTGGTGCAGCTCGACCGGTTCAGGAAGAAGTGAAAACCCGCAGCGAAACCGACTCCTTCGGCCCGATCGACGTGGCCGACGATCGTTATTGGGGCGCGCAGACCGAACGCTCGCGCAACAATTTCCGCATCGGCACCGAACGCATTCCGCTTGCGGTCGTCCATGCGCTCGCCGTCGTCAAGCTCGCCGCGGCGCAGGCCAATCTCGCGCTCGGCTCGCTCGATGCGCGGCGCGCCAAGGCGATCATGCAGGCGGCGCGCGAAATCATCGACGGCAAGCTCGACGATCATTTCCCGCTGTCGGTGTGGCAGACCGGCTCCGGCACCCAGACCAACATGAACGTCAACGAGGTGATCGCCAACCGCGCCAACGAGATGCTCGGCGGCAAGCGCGGCGCCAAGGCGCCGATTCATCCGAACGACCACGTCAATATGAGCCAGTCGTCGAACGACTGCTTCCCGACGGCGATGCACATTGCCGCGGCGCTGGAAATGTCGCAGCGGCTGTTGCCGGCGCTAGCCCACCTGCAGGGCGCGCTCCAGGCCAAGACCAAGGCGTTCGCGTCGATCGTGAAGATCGGCCGCACCCATACCCAGGACGCAACGCCGCTGACGCTCGGCCAGGAATTTTCCGGCTATGCGGCGCAAGTCGCCTCCGGCATCGCACGGGTCAAGACCGGCGTGAAGGAGCTTTATCCGCTGGCGCAGGGCGGCACCGCGGTCGGCACCGGGCTCAACGCCAAGCGCGCCTTCGCCAAGCTGTTCGCCAAAAAGGTCGCCGCGATCACCGGGCTGCCGTTCGTCAGCGCGCCGAACAAATTCGAGGCGCTGGCCTCGCATGGCGCGCTGGTGTTCGCCCATGGCGCGCTCAACGCGCTCGCCGCCGACCTGTTCAAGATTGCCAACGACATCCGCTTCCTCGGCTCCGGGCCGCGCTCCGGTTTCGGCGAATTGCTGCTGCCGGAGAACGAGCCGGGCTCCTCGATCATGCCCGGCAAGGTCAATCCGACCCAGTGCGAGGCGCTCACCATGGTGTGTTGCCGCGTGTTCGGCAACGACACCACCATCGCGGTGGCGGCGAGCCAGGGCCAGTTCGAGCTCAACGTGTTCAAGCCGGTGATCATCGACGCCGCGCTGCAATCGATCCGGCTTTTGGCCGACGCGGCGAATTCGTTCACCGATCATTGCGTGACCGGCATCCGCGCCAACGCGCCGCGCATTCGCGAACTGATGGAGAAGTCGCTGATGCTGGTGACCGCGCTGGCGCCGCGCATCGGCTACGACAAGGCGGCGCAAATCGCCAAGACGGCGCTGAAGAACGGCACCACCCTGCGCGAGGAAGCAATCCGACTTGGCTTCGTCTCCGGCCGGGACTTTGACCGCTTGGTGCAGCCAAAACGGATGACGCATCCGGACCCGTGAGCGGCGCCCGGCGACGATCACTTCGCAATCACGAAATTGTGTGTCGGGCGCGGAGTATCCTCATACCCCTTGGGCGGCATTGTCTTGTCCCAATATCCGACAGGAGGGTGCGACAATTTCGTAGAGCCGCCATGACCGTGATCCGATATGGGGGTATCTGCGTATTCATTGACAGCCGAAGCGGGCCAGGATGGCCCTGACCAACTATCCGGTTACCGCCGAGCTACCTCATGAGCGACGTTGTCAATCTGCGAACCGCGCGCAAGCGGGCGAAACGGCTGAAAGCCGAGCAAAGTGCCGCCGCCAATCGCCTGGCGCACGGCCGTACAAAGACGGAACGAACCCTGACGCGGGTTCGCAACGACCAAGTCCAAGGAAGCCTCGACCAACACCGGATCGCAACGGGAGACAGGCAATGAAATCGCCGGTCATCAAACGCTCGATCGTTATCGCCGGTCACAAGACCAGCGTCAGCCTCGAGGACGCCTTCTGGAAGGGCCTCAAGGAGATCGCCGTCAGCCGCGACACGACATTGTCGGACCTGGTCGCGGAGATCGACACCGGACGGCCGCACGGCAATCTGTCGTCGGCGATACGGCTGTTCGTGCTCGATCACTACCGAGCGCGCACCAACGGCCACGCCGAGACCGGCGCGCAAGCGCCCATGATGGTCGTGCCCGCGGCTGCCTCGCAGGCGTTACGGCCGGAGTAAATTCAACGGTGCCGGCAGCGCCGGCCCCGCGGCGCGCGGTGCGGCCGGTTGAGCTTGCGGCGGCGGTTTATTGGCCGCCGTCGAACCTGTCACGCCGGGCCCGGGCAGATCCGGCTGCAGCAGCTCCAGTCTGAGCGTCGGCGCCGGAGCCGCGACTTCGACGATTTCGCTTCCCGCCGTCATGCGCACCGCCGGAGCATCCGGACGGACGGCGCGGCCAATGAGCTCCGGCCGGCCATTGGCCTCGAGCGATTCGAGCCGGCGGGTTTGCAATTCGGCGGCGCGCAACGTCAGCCAACCTGACAGCGCCGCGATATCGAGCGAGCGCGCCGGCGCCGCCAACGGCCCTGTCAGCGCAATGGCAAGCTCAGGCTGCAGCGTGATCAGGGCTCGGGCCGGCGGCGGCGCCGACAACGTCGCACGCGTAGCGATGGTGCCGGTATCGAGATCGAAGGCGCCGGCGAGCGCCAGTGTTGCGCCGTTCGCCGCCGGCCAGCTCACGTTGGCGATGCTCGCCTTGCCGTCGGTGATCGTCACCGTGGCATCGCCGTGCGGCATCGCGAGGCGGCCGTTCGCCAGCGCCGCATTGACCGCCGACGCAATCTTCGCTGCATCGATCGTCGGGCTCCGATCCGCCGCGGCCATGGCGGCGACGAAGGCCGCAGGATCGAGCCCGGCAATATGGGCATCGTCGAGGGTGACGCTGCCGCGGCCGTGCAGCGCGCGGATGAACGCGGCGGGCGTCGCGCCGATGCTGTCGAAGTCGGATTGCAGCGCCAAGCGTCCGTCGATGGTCTTGTTGTCGGGCGCCAGCAGCGCCGCCGCATCGGCGTCGGCGAGTGCAATGCGGCCGTGGCCGGCGAGGCCGTCGGCATCGTGGCGGAACGCCAGCGTGGCGACGACACGGCCGCCGGCAAGATTGCCCTCGATATTGCTCAGAGCAATTTCGGATCGGCGAAACTGCGCGACGCCCTTGAGCCCGCTCGCCGCCAGCGTCGGCGTGAAGGCCGCATGGTCGAGCGTGAAGTTGACGCTGCCGTTCATCGCGCCGAACGCGCCGGCGCCGATCGGCTGGGTCGACCATGGCCCGCCCTGGCCTTGCGCCGGCAGTCCGAGCAGCAGCGCCACGAGGCGCGTGCCGTCGACGTTGTCGGCACCGATATCGCCGTCGATGCCGAGCGGGCTCGTCAGACTGACGGCGAGCCGGCCGCGCACCGACGCCGTGCCGGCGGCGACTGCGATTTGCGTCAACGACACCGCGGCACCGTTCACCGCTACGGCGGCGCGCGCCGAAACCGGAACGACATCGCCCGGCCGGCCGGTCATCATCTGCTGCAGCGGGCGAAGATCGGCGGCGGTTGCCAAGCCCTGGAAGGCGCCGACCGGCGCCTGCTCGCCGCGCAGGCGCAGCGTGCCGCGGAGCGCGGCGGTGGCGCCGCTTGCCGCCGCCTCGGCGTCGACGCGCAATTCGCCGCCGA
>JASHQO010000392.1 GCA_030039105.1 Xanthobacteraceae bacterium | reverse complement strand
CTGGTCGTCCGCAACGACAAGGCTGACTGGTCGCGGCTCGACGAGGTGTTTTTCGGCTGCGCCAACCAATCGGGAGAGGACAACCGCAACGTCGCCCGCATGGCGCTGCTGCTGGCCGGGCTCCCCGACACCATCCCGGGCGTCACCGTCAACCGGCTGTGCGCTTCGGGGCTCAACGCGGTGGGCGACGCGGCGCGCGCCATCCGTTCCGGCGAGATGGACTTCGCCATTGCCGGCGGTGTCGAGTCGATGACCCGGGCGCCGTTTGTCATGGGCAAGGCCGCCGAGGCGTTCTCGCGCTCGGCGGAGATTTACGACACCACGCTGGGCTGGCGCTTCATCAATCCGCTGCTCAAGGCGCAGTACGGCGTCGACTCCATGGCCGAGACCGGCGAGAACGTCGCCGAGGAATTCCAGGTATCGCGTAAGGATCAGGATGCGTTTGCACTGCGCTCGCAGCGGCGCGCCGCCGCCGCCATCGCGACCGGCTATTTTGCCAAGGAGATCGTCCCGGTCCAGTTGCCCGGCGGCAAGGCCGGGCCGATCGTCGTCTCCGAGGACGAGCATCCACGTCCCGACACCACGATCGAGAACCTGCAGAAGCTCAAGCCCATCGTGCGCAATCCGGGCACCGTCACGGCCGGCAATGCGTCCGGCATCAACGACGGCGCCGCCGCCATCATCCTCGCCAGCGAGGATGCGGTGAAGGCGCAAGGGCTGAAACCGCGCGCCCGGGTGCTCGGCATGGCGTCGGCCGCGGTGCCGCCGCGCATCATGGGTATCGGCCCGGTGCCGTCGACCCGCAAGCTGATGGACAAGCTCGGCCTGAAGATCGGCGATTTCGATCTGATCGAGCTCAATGAAGCATTCGCCTCGCAAGGCATCGCGGTGCTGCGCCAGCTTGGCGTGCCCGAGGATGCCGAGCACGTCAATCCGCACGGCGGCGCCATTGCGCTCGGCCATCCGCTCGGCATGTCGGGTGCGCGGCTGGTGCTGACGGCGACGCACGGCCTGGAGCAGCGCGGCGGCAAGCGCGCGCTCGCGACCATGTGCGTCGGCGTCGGCCAGGGCGTGTCGCTGGCAATGGAGAAAGTTTGACCGTCATCGTCCGCCAACGGGTCCGGCCCGAAGCGGCCGGCCCGATGACCAGCTCCGGCGGACGAACCAGTAAACACCGAGAGAGTGAGATTGCTGGATGCGCCGCCGTCGCGGGGCATGACAAATAAAAGGAGACCGACGCGTGCCGATGTCACCGGGTTACATTCCGTTCCATCCCAATCCGTCAAAGCCGAAGTACAAACCGCCAGCGGGCGCCGTCGATGCGCATTGCCACGTGTTCGGGCCGGAGAGCAAATTTCCCTACGCGGCTGAGCGCAAATATACGCCGTGCGATGCGCCGAAGGAAAAACTGTTCGCGCTGCGCGATTTCTTGGGCTTCGACAAGAACGTCATCGTCCAGGCGTCGTGCCATTCCAGGGACAACCGGGCCATGGTGGACGCGCTCGACGCCTCGAAGGGCAGGGCCAAGGGCGTCGCCTTCGTCGGCGAGGAGGTGACCGACGACTCGCTCAAAGGGATGAATAGAGCCGGCGTGCGCGGCGTGCGCTTCAACTTCATCAAGCGGCTGGTCGAGTTCACCCCGCGCGACGTGCTGCAACGCCTCGCGGCGCGGGTCCATAAGCTCGGCTGGCACATCGTGGTCTATTTCGAAATGCCCGATTTGCCGGAATTGGAGGATTTCTTTACCGCGCTACCCACCATCGTGGTGGTCGATCACATGGGCACGCCCGATGTGAAGAAGGGCGTCGACCACCCGGAAAACCAGCGCTTCCACAAGCTCCTGGACAAGCACAAGAACTTCTGGGTCAAGGCGACCTGTCCGGAGCGCATGTCGGTCGCCGGTCCGCCCTACGACGACGTGGTGCCGTTCGGTCGCGCCCTGGTCGAGCGTTTCGGCGATCGCGTCATCTGGGGCACCGATTGGCCGCATCCCAATATGAAGAGGGCGGCGCCCGACGACGGCCTCCTGGTCGATTACATCCCCAGGATTGCGCCGGCAGCGGCGGCGCAGCAGGCGATGCTGGTCGACAACCCGATGCGGCTTTATTGGAGTTGACCGGGGGGCGCGCCGCTCATTACCTGCGCCAGCGGGAATCGAGGATAGCCTGCACCGATTCTAAATCATGTTGTGCCGGCTCCCCACGGCTCCCCGCCGCCGCGGGGGGCTGAAGGCTTACGTTGCCAAGCTTCCCTGCGCTATATATGTGAAGCCATAGGGAGATACGCCGATGGCCCGCGAACAGCACGATTACGACGACATCCCCGGCACATTCGTGTTCGACGCCGAACGGTCCCGCGAGGGCTTCGGCATCAACATGTTCTGCATGTCGCTGATGAAGGACGAGAACCGCAAGGCGTTCCAAGCCAACGAGGCGGAGTACCTTAAGAAATTCAAGCTGACGCCCGAACAGACCGAAGCCGTGCTCAAGCGCGACTACAACCGCATGCTGGAGCTTGGCGGCAACATCTATTTCACCGCCAAGCTCGGCGCGACCGACGGCCACTCGTTCCAGCATCTGGCGGCGGTGATGACTGGCAACAGCCAGGACGACTACGCCAAGATGATGCTCGGCGGCGGCCGCAACGTCGAAGGCAATCGGTCGCGGAGCGGCAAGAACGCGCCGTCGAAATTCCTGTCCGGCGCGGCGCCGGCGAAGAACAGGACGGCAGCCAAGCCGAAGGCTAAAGCAAAGGCCAAGGCCAAGCCCAAGCCAAAAGTCAAAAAGTCCAAACCCAGAGCGAAATCAGCAAAACGGAAGTGAAGCCGTGGCCAGGATCATCGCAGGTGTAGGTTCGTCGCATGTGCCCGCCATCGGGGCCGCGCTCGACAACGGCAGGACCGAGGAGCCCTATTGGAAGCGCGTCTTCTCCGGTTTCGAGAAATCGCAGGAGTGGATGCGCGAGACCAAGCCCGACGTGGCGATCATCGTCTATAACGACCACGCCTCGGCGTTTTCGGTCGAGATGATCCCGACGTTTGCATTGGGCTGCGCCGCCGAATTCCCGCCGG
This sequence comes from Xanthobacteraceae bacterium, assembly GCA_030039105.1. Taxonomy (GTDB): domain Bacteria; phylum Pseudomonadota; class Alphaproteobacteria; order Rhizobiales; family Xanthobacteraceae; genus BOG-931. Next base: position 4,771 of record JASHQO010000392.1, on the reverse strand, counting down.
CCGACGAGGGCTGGGGACCGCGCCCGGTGCCGGTGGTGCAGGGCCATCCGGCGCTGGCCTCGCACATCGCCCAGTCGGTGATCCTCGACGAGTTCGACCTCACCATATGCAACAAGATGGAAGTCGACCACGGCATGACCGTGCCGATGAACCTTCTGTTCGGCAAGGTCGACAAGAGCGCGCACTGGCCGTGTCCGGTGATTCCGCTGGCCGTCAACGTCGTGATGTATCCGCCGCCGACCGGGCACCGCTGCTACATGCTGGGCCGCGCGATCCGCAAGGCGGTCGAATCCTATCCGGACGATCTGCGCGTGGTGATTTTCGGCACCGGCGGGCTGTCGCACCAGATTTCGGGGCCGCGCGCCGGCCTGATCAACAGCAAGTGGGACAAGCACTTCCTCGACAATCTGTCCAAGGATCCGCAAAAGCTCGCCAAGATTCCGCACATCGACTACATGCGCGAGGCCGGCGCCGAAGGCATCGAGATGGTGATGTGGCTGATCATGCGCGGCGCGCTCGACGACAAGGTCGACGAGGTCTATCGCTTCTACACCGTGCCGGCCTCGAACACCGCGGTCGGGCACATCATTCTGGAAAACCGCGCCAAGGTCGCGAGCAAGGGCGCGGCGAAGCACAAGCCGGCCGCGGCGAAGCATAAACGCGCCGCGGCGCGCGCCAAAGTCGATCGCATCCACAGTTAGTGCAATAACGTCGTGCCCGGCCTTGTGCCGGCATCCACGTCTTGAGCTTCGCAAGCCGAAGACGTGGATGGCCGGGACAGGCCCGGCCATGACGAGGTCGGAAGAGGTCCACGATGAAAATCTGCGTAGCGGGGCAGGGCGCGTTCGGCCAAAAACATCTCGACGCGCTCAAGCGTATCCCCGACGTCGAAATCACCTCGCTGGTCGGCGGCAATCAGGACTCGACCGCTCAGGTGGCGAAGAAATACGGCATTCCCCATTACACCGGCGAACTGTCGGAAGGCATCAAGCGCGCCGACGCGGTGATCCTGACCACACCGACCAAGATGCATTTCCGCCAAGGCGAGCAGGTGATGCGCGCCGGCAAGCATGTGCTGGTGGAGATTCCGGTCACCGACAGCGTTGCGGACGCCGAAGCCCTGGTGAAGATCGCCAGGGAGACCGGCGTCACCGCCATGGGCGGCCACGTCCGGCGCTTCAATCCGAGCCACCAATACGTCCACAAGAAGATTGTGGCCGGCGAGCTGAAAATCCAGCAGATGGACGTGCAGACTTATTTCTTCCGGCGCAAGAACATCAACGCCGCCGGCAATCCGCGAAGCTGGACCGATCATCTGCTCTGGCACCACGCCGCCCATACCATCGACCTGTTCCAGTATCAGGCCGGCGAGACCATCTCCGACTGCTACGCGGTGCAGGGCCCGATCCATCCGCAGCTCAACATCGCCATGGATATGGGCATCGTGGCGCGAACGCCGTCCGGCGCGGTGCTGACCTTGTCGCTGTCGTTCAACAATGACGGCCCGCTCGGCTCGTTTTTCCGCTACATCTGCGACAATGGCACCTTCAAGGCGTTTTACGACGACCTGTCCGACGGCAAGGACAACAAAATCGACGTCTCCAAGGTCGACGTGTCGATGGACGGCATCGAGCTCGAAGACCGCGAATTCATCGCTGCGATCAAGGGCAGGCGCGAGCCGAATGCCAGCCTCGCCCAATTGCTGCCGTGCATGCGCGTGCTGGGCAAGCTGGAGAATATCGTCGACCCGCAGCGCCAGGCGCATGCGTAGTTTCCCCACCAGGGGGAAGAGAAATCACTCCACGATGCCGATCAGCTTCGCCAACCGCTCCGGATCGGCGCGCAGCGGCTCGGATTCGCCGTCGTAGACGATGCGGCCCTTGTCGAGGATCACAGTGCGGGGCGAGAAGGCGAAGGCGACGCGGCTGTTCTGCTCGATCAGGATGATCGACAGCTCGGCATCGGCGCGCAGCCTCTTAAGAACCTCGATCAAGGTGTCGACCAGGACCGGCGCCAAGCCTTCGGTCGGCTCGTCCATCAACAGCACGGAAGGGTTGGTGAGCAGGGCCCGGGCGATCGACAGCATCTGTTGCTCGCCGCCGGAAAGCTGATTGCCCATGTTGTCGAGCCGCTCCTTGAGCCGGGGGAACAGATCGAACACGCGTTCGAGCGTCCACGCTCCGGGCCGCGCGGCGATGTCGAGGTTCTCGCGCACCGAGAGCGAGGGAAAAATCTCGCGCTCCTGCGGCACGAAGCCGATGCCGGCCAGGGCGCGGCGGAAGCTCGGCATGCCGTTGAGGCTCTTTCCGTCGAGCGTGATCTCGCCGGCGTGCCGGGTGGTGTGGCCCATGATGGTCGAGAGCAACGTGGTTTTGCCGACGCCGTTCCTGCCGATCACGCTGACGCACTCGCCCGGCGCGAGCTTGAGATCGATGTCCTCGATGACCACGGTCTCGCCGTAGCCCGCCGAGACCTGCCGCAGCTCCAGCGCGCTAGCCATGGGTCGGATTCTGCGCCGCCTGGCCGAGATAGACGGCGCGCACCTCCGGATTGGCTTCGATCTCGCGCGGCGTGCCCTCGGCGAAAATCGCGCCGCCGACCATGACGGTAACGCGCTTGGCGAAGCGGAACACCACGTCCATGTCGTGCTCGATGATCAGCACGGCGATGTCCTTGGGCAGCCCGTCGATGGCATCGAGGATGATATGGCTTTCCGCGCTCGGCACCCCGGCCGCGGGCTCGTCGAGCAGCAGCACGTTGGGCTTGAGCCCGATGGTGATGGCAAGCTCGATCAGGCGCTGGCGGCCATAGGGCAATTCCGACACGCGATGGCTGGCAACGTCGGCAAGCTTGAGCGTCTCCAAAAGCTGCATCGAATCGGCGATGACGTCGGAGCGCCGCCCGATCGCCGACAGCATCGACGATGCCACGCCGCGTCGCTCGGCAACCGACATGCTGACGTTTTCCAAAACCGAGAGCCCGCGGAACAGCCGGTTGATCTGGAAGGTCCGGGCGACGCCGAGCTTGACCCGCTCGGCCTGGCCGGTGGCGGTGATGTCGCGGCCGCTGAGCAGCACGCGGCCCTGGCTCGGCGCCAATACGCCGGTGAGCAGATTGATGAAGGTCGTCTTGCCGGCGCCATTCGGGCCGATCAGGGCATGGCGCGCGCCGGCGTCGAGCGCGAAGTCGATGTTCTGCACGGCCTTGAGTGCGCCGAAATGGCGACTCAGCCCCTGGGTCTGTAATCGCGGCTCGGTCACGGCGTCTTCCGCCGCGTGGCGTGCCGCTGCCACAGCGCCTCGACGAAGCCCAGAATGCCGTTGCGCGCGAACAGCGCGATCAGGACCAGCATGAGCCCGAGGCCAAGCTGCCAGGCGGTCGGATAGAGCTTGGCCAGAAAATGCTCGAGCACCATGTAGGCGATGGCGCCGACGAAGGCGCCGTAGAGCCGGCCGTAGCCGCCGAGAATGAGAACAATAAATACCGTGGCGGCGCGGTCGAGATCGAAGGCGCTCAGGTTCACATACGCGTTGGTCTCCGCCCACAATCCACCGGCGATGCCGGCGAGCGCGGCGGAGATGGCATAGCAGACCACGAGGCGCTTTCGCACCGGCGCCCCGATCGCATGCATGCGCAACGGGTTCTCGCGGATGCCGGTCAGGCTCTGTCCGAACGGCGAATAGATCAGCGTGCGCACCAACACGAAGCAGAGCGCCAGCACGCCGAGGCTGTAGAGGTATTGCGTGTCGGCATAGAGTGGATTGAACTCGAACTTGCCGAACACCGGCGCGATCGGCAGGCTCGGCAGGCCGTCGAAGCCGCCCGTATAGGCGCGCGCCATGTTGGCGCTCTCCTGCAACAGCGCCATGGTGCAGAGCGTCAGCATCAACAGCGTCAGGCCGCGGGTGCGCAGCAACACGAACCCCGACAGCACGCCGATCACCGCCGCGCCTAGCGCTGCGAGCAGCAGCAGCGTGATCGGCTCCGTCCACAGTCCGTAGTACGACAGCATGCCGACCGTATAGGCGCCGGCGCCGAAGAACGCGGCATGGCCGAGCGTAATGATGCCGGCATAGCCGAGCGCCAGATCGAGCGACAGCGCGAACAGGATCATGGTCAACAGCTCGGCGCCGAAGCCGAGATAATCCGGGAAGGCCAAATAGAAGCCGATGCCGACGAGCCACGGCAGCGCCTCCCACCAACGCCAGTGATGGCGCGTGACGAGCGCGCGGGCCCCCGGATGATCGGCGGGCGAAACGGCGCTCACGTTTCTTTCTTTCCGAACAGGCCCTGGGGCCGCCACAGCAGGACGAGGATGGTCAGCGCGTAGATGAATATCGTGCCGCCCTTCGGCATATAGAGCTTCAGCACGAAGTCGAGCACGCCAAGGAGCAGCGAAGCGTAATAGACGCCGATCACGCTGCCCAATCCGCCGACCGACACGGCGATCAGGAAGTACACCAGGTATTTGAGCGCATATTGCGGATCGAGGCCCAAAAATTCGGCGCCGAGTCCGCCGCCAAGTCCCGCCATGCCGCTGCCGAAGGCGAAGGTGATGGTGAACAGCCGATCGACGTTGATGCCAAGCGATTCCGCCATGCGGCGGTTGTCGACGGTGGCCCGGATCTGAGCGCCGATCCGGGTGCGCTCGAAGGCGAGCGAGATGCCGATCCCGACCAGCAAGCCGATCCCGATCAGAAAGACGCTGTAGGTGCGATATTGCAGGACGCCGAGATTGAGCTGGCCGCCGAGCGCCGGCGGCAGTTGCAGG
>JASHQO010000391.1 GCA_030039105.1 Xanthobacteraceae bacterium | reverse complement strand
ACCTTGTCGATGCCGAACAACAGGATCGAGCCCCACGGGAAGGTGACGGCGTCGGCAACGCCCTTCTCCAGAATGTCGCGCACTTCCGGCGCTGCCGCCTGCACATTGTTGCCGCCAAGCGAGGTGACGAGCGACGCCATGGTGGCGTGCGCCGGACGGATCTTCATGCCGGCGACGTCGCCCGGTACCACGATCTTCTTGGTGCGCGAATGGAAGCTGCCGGGATCGTGGGTGAAGGCGAAGCAAAAATGTACGTCCTTCATCTCGGTGGCTGCGTATTTGCGGTACCAGTCGTCGAGCGCCGCCGAGCCGCCGCGGGCGTTCGCCATCATGAACGGCAGGTTCGAGGCGTCGAAGATCGGAAAACGGCCGGGCTGATAGCCCGGGCTGACATAGGTGACGTCGGCGATGCCATCCTTCGCCATGTCGTAGTGATCGAATGCCTTGCCGAGCTGCTGCGCCGGATAGACCTTGTATTTGATGCTGCCGCCGGAATCCTTTTCGATCGAGGCACCCCACTCTTCCATCGCCTTCTGCAACGGATGCGACGGCGGCACCCAGTGCGAGAGCTTCAACTCGAAGGTTTTGTCTTCCGCGGAAGCGGTGCCGAGGGTGAGCGCGAGGCCGAATGCCATAAGAGCGCAAAGTGTTGCGATGCGTGTTGGCCGCATGACGATCCTCCGGTGAGCAGGTTTCTTGCGGACCTGACTGGCGGCATTTAATCGCAGAAAGCGCGCCGCGTACAGCGAGTATCCGCTACGGCCAAAGTCGCTTTCCGGACGCGCCTGCAAAGCGGCGGCGATACTACTTCGTTTCCGCCTCGTATACGCCGTCCCAGTTTGCCGGCGGTGGATCGGCACGATAAGAGGCAATGCGCTCGACATACATGTCGTAGAGCCCGGACACGTCCAGGCCGTCAGCCGCCCTGCGACAGCGCTCGATCAGCGCCAGCGCGCCATCCCAGTCCTGCTTGCGAAACGACCCCAGCATTTGCGCGTTGAGCTCGCGCAGCTCCGCGCAACGACGATCATGGTCGAGCGCGGCACGGCCGAGCACGGTGAATACCGCTTCCGGCTCGCGCTTGCCCTTCACCTTGATCAGGTCGATTTCCATGGTGGTGAATTTGGCCTGCGCCTTTTCCGCAGTACGCGAGCCGATGACGAGCGGCAAGCCGTAATCCTTGGTGCGGGACTCGAGCCGCGAGGCGACGTTGACGGTGTCGCCGAGCACCGAATAGTTGAAGCGGAAATCGGAGCCCATATTGCCGACCACGCAGGGGCCGGTATTGAGCCCGATGCCGATGCGCAGCGGCATGTAAGGCGAGCCGTCGGTCGCGGCTTCCTGCTTGAGCTCGGCGTTGAGCGCCGCGGCGCGCTCCTGCATCGCCAGCGCCGCCTCGCAGGCGTTGGTTTCCTGCTCGTCGTCGTCGACCGGTGCATTCCAGAACGCCATGATGGCGTCGCCGATATATTTGTCGATGGTGCCCTTGCGCTCGATGATGGCGTTGGTGAGCGGGGTGAGGAAGCGATTCATCAGGTGGGTGAGGCCCTGCGGATCGTCCTTGTAGTGCTCCGAGATGGTGGTGAAGCCGCGGACGTCGGAAAACAGGATCGTCATGCGGCGTTCCTCGCCGCCAAGCACCAGCCTCTCCGGCGACATGGCAAGCTGCTCGACCATATGCGGCGACAGATAGTAGCCGAATGCGGAACGAATCTGCTGACGCTGCCTCTGCTCGCGGAAATAATTGACGAAAGTCAGCACCAGATAGATCAGCCAGCTCGATATCAATGGATAGGTGAAGTCGAGCAGCTCACTGTGCACGACGAAGAAGTACCACGACAGCCCGATGAGGCCCGCGATCAGCACCGCGCCGAGCCCGACCACGACAGCGGGCGACAACAGCGGCGCGGCGATGATGATGGCGATGCCGAGTAGCACCGCAATGATGACCTCGACGCCCAAGGCATCCGGCACCGGCGACAATTGCGCGCCACTCAGCACGCTTTCGAGGATTTGGGCGTGCACCTCGACGCCAGGCATCGCCGGCTCGACCGGCGTGGTCTTGATGTCGAGCAGCCCGGTCGACGAGGTGCCGATCAGAACCAGGCGACCGCGCAGCCGGTCGCGTGACAGCGTGCCCTGCAGCACGTCCTTGGCCGAGACGTAGCGCGCCTTGTCGTGCTTGTTGAAATGAATCCAAATCTGGCCGTGATAATCGGTCGGCACCGGGTGGCCGCGCACTGAGACCGACTGCACGCCGGCCTGGTCGACGCGCACCAGCACCGCAGTCGCGCCGATGCCGACCCGCAACATTTCCATCGTCAGCGACGGCACCAAGCCGCCTTGCGCCGCCATGATCATCGGCACGCGTCGGACGATGCCGTCACGTTCCGGATTGATCGAGAACGAGCCGCGGCCGGCCGCGGCCTGCTCGATCGGCAGCACGTTGCGTCGCAGTCCGGGAGAGGTCACCAGATAGGGCGCCGGGTCCGGGCCGATGAAGGCGACCCCGGTTTGCAGCGCCATTTCCTCAGGCGTACGCGGCTGCGGCGCATCCGCACTGATTTGGCCGACGACAACGCGCGCCTTGCTGATCGCGTCGGCGAAAATCTGGTCGTTGCTCGGCAGACTGTCCAGCTTGGCGCGGGTCGCGTCGTCGAGGCCGCGAAAGCTTTCCGCGGCGACTGCCGGCGACATGCGATCCGGCTCGGCAAAGATGACGTCGAAGCCGATGACGATCGCGCCCTGCTCTTTCAGCTTGGTCACCAAGTCGGCCAGCACCGTGCGCGGCCACGGCCATTGCCCGATCGCCTTCAGGCTCGCCTCGTCGATATCAACAATGGCGACCGGATAGCCCTGCTGCTCGCGCGGATACAGCACCTGGAACAGATCGAAAGTGCGCAACCGCACTTCCTGCAGCGGCGGCGGAT
>JASHQO010000034.1 GCA_030039105.1 Xanthobacteraceae bacterium | reverse complement strand
GACGGTCGACGGCAAGCCGCGGCCAGGACAGGGCGCCAATCCCAAGGGCATCATCATCTACGACGCCCATGGCCATATGGCCTGCCAGGTCGCGCCCGACCGCGAAGTGACCAAGGCCGCCGACAAGCCGACCGGCGACGAGGCCAAGGCCGCGCTCGAGGGTGTGGTCGCCTATTTCGGCAAATACACTGTCGACGAGACGACGCGCACGGTCACCCATCATCGCCAGGGCAGCGTGCAGCCGGGCGACAAGGGCGACCTCGTGCGCGGCTACGAGTTCGTCGGCGACCGGCTGATCCTGCGCCCGCTCGGCACCACGACGGAAGTGGTGTGGGAACGCATCAAATGAGGCGGCATCTGGAAACGCGCTCATGGACGTCCTGATGCCGCAACTCGGCGAGACAGTCGCCGAGGGAAAAATCACCAAGTGGTTCAAGTCGGCTGGCGAACAGGTCAAGCCGGGCGACAATCTTTTCGAAATCGAGACCGACAAGGTTTCGATGGAGGTGCCGTCGACCACGGCTGGCGTGCTTTCGGAAATCCGCGTTCTGGCTGGCGACATCGCACCAGTCGGCGCCATCGTGGCTGTGATTGCCGATGGTTCGGGAACGCGACCGGACCAACCTGTGGTTCCAGCCGCCGCATTGGCGCCGAGACCGGCCGCGCCTGCCGCGATCGCGGCGATGGCGCCCGCTGCACAAGCACCACGCGACATGCGCCCGATCAAGCTCGATCCGTTTTTCGAGGTGCGCACGCCGGCGCACAACTACGGCCCTGGCCGACTATCCGGCGGCGTGACCGTCACCCCCTTGGCGCGCCGGCTCGCGGCAGAGGCCGGGATCGATCTTTCACGTCTCACGGGCTCCGGTCCACACGGGCGCATCATCGCCCGCGACGTTGAGACTGCGCCTCCTCCGGCGCGCGCTTCCCTGGCCGGTCGCGGCGAAGATCCAAGCGCCGAGGAAATCAAGGTGCTCTACGCACCAGACGCTTACGACGAGGTGCCACTTGACGGCATGCGCCGTACCATCGCGGCGCGGCTGACGCAGGCGATCCAGACAATTCCGCACTTCTATCTCACCGCCGACGTCGAGATCGACCGCTTGATCAAGTTGCGTGAAGAAGCTAACGCCGGCGCGCCCAAGGACAAGGCTGGTAATCCGGCGTTCAAGCTTTCGCTCAACGATTTCATTATCCACGCCTTTGCGCTAGCGCTGAGGCGGGTGCCAAGTGCCAATGCGGTGTGGGCCGGCGACCGCATCCTGCGCTTCAAGCACGTCGATATCGGCGTCGCCGTCGCCCTCGACGGCGGCCTGGTCACGCCGGTCATCCATGGCGCCGAAATGAAGCCAGTCAGCGCCATCTCGGCCGAGATGAAGGAGCTTTCCGCCCGCGCCCGCGACAAGAAGCTCAAGCCCTCCGACTACCAGGGCGGCTCGGCGGCGATCTCCAATCTCGGCATGTACGGCGTGCGCGAGTTCTCGGCCATCATCAATCCGCCGCATGCCACCATCCTGGCTGTCGGCGCCGCGCGGCGCCAGGCAGTCGAGCAGGCCGACGGCGGCATTGCTTTTGCCAGCTTCCTGGCGGTAACACTGTCCTGCGACCATCGCGTGCTCGATGGCGCCGTCGGCGCGGAGCTTCTAGCCACGTTCAAATCATTTCTGGAAATGCCGGTGACCATGCTCGTGTGATGAGAGGATTATGACCACCGACAAGCCTGAAGTGATGCTGATCGGTCCGCTCAAGCCCGTTGTGGTGAAGGGCCTCGACGCGATCTGCGCGGTTCACAAGGTTGCCGAGGCGCGGGATCGCGACGCCTTCATCGCCGCGCATTCCCACGTCCGCGCCATCGCCTGCAGCGATACGGCCTGTAAAATTCCCGGCGACCTGATGGCGCGCTTTCCCAAGCTCGAGATCGTCGCCAGCTTCGGCGTCGGCTACGACCACATGGACGTGAAATGGGCAATGGCGCACGACGTGGTGCTGACCAACACGCCGAACGTGCTCACCGAGGAGGTCGCCGACACCGCGCTCGGGCTATTGCTGTGCACGGTGCGTGAATTTCCCCAAGCCGAACGATACGTGCGCGCCGGCAAATGGCTCGAGCGCGGCTATCCGCTGACAAAGGCGACGCTGCGCAACCGCACGGTCGGCATGGTCGGCATGGGCGCCATCGGCCAGGCGATCGCCCGGCGTCTCGACGCCTTCGGCGTCCCGGTGGTCTATCACACGCGCCAGCCGCGGCGCGACGTCAGCTATCTGCACTGCCCGAGCCTGATCGAGATGGCGCGCGCGGTCGACATCCTGATGATCATCGTGCCGGGCGGTCCCGGTACGCAGAATCTGATCAATGCCGAGGTGCTCGATGCGCTCGGCCCCGACGGCATCCTGATCAACATGGCGCGCGGTTCGGTAGTCGACGAGCCGGCCTTGATCAAGGCACTGCAGGACAAGCGCATCATGGCGGCGGGCCTCGACGTCTTCGCCAAGGAGCCCGAAGTGCCGCAGGAGCTGATCGCGATGGACAACGTGGTGCTGTTGCCACACCTCGGCTCGGCGTCGGTCTATACGCGGGAGAAGATGGACCAGCTCATCGTCGATAACATCGCCGCCTGGACCGCGGGCAAACCGCCGCTGACCCCGGTCGCGGAAACGCCGTGGCGCTCCTGGAACAAGGGCTGAGCCGTCGTACCTCGCATCAGTGCCATGCCCGGCCCTTGCATGACGGCATCGTGCGGGCGTGCTAGCCTCGAATCGTGAGCGTGGGCCGTTTCGATATGCGTCGTGGCATGGTCATTGCTGCCGCCATTGCGGCGAGCCTGTGTGGTGGTGTCGCGTCCGCACAAGATGCACAAAACGCATCGCCGCCGAGCCCGCCGGATGCACAACAACAGACCCCGCAATCATCCGGCAACCCCGTTGCCGCGGTGGTCGGCTCCTGGGAGCTGTCCAACGCCGACCATGACAAGACCTGCCGCTTGAACTTCCGCGCCGACGCCGCGGCCAACGGCCACAAGATCGATGTCGACAAGAATTGTCCCAACGTCTTTCCTTCGACCAAGGACATCGCTGCCTGGGCCATCGACAATTACGGCAGCCTGCGCCTGCTCAATGCGCAGGGTGATGCCGTGATCGAGCTCACCGAAGTCGAGAGCGGGATGTACGACGGCTTCACGCCGGAAGAGGGCCGCTACATCCTGCAGGCCGCGGCTGCGGCCGCTGCGGTCCGCACTGCCGACGACATGGTCGGCGATTGGGCGGTCGCGCGCAGCACCGGCAAACCGATCTGCACGCTCACGCTTGCCAACACGGCCGCCGCGGCCGGCAGCGATAACCTGGCGCTGAAGATCAAGCCCGGATGCGATGCGCAGATCGCTCGCTTCGCTCCGACCTCCTGGCGCATGGACAACGGCGAATTGGTCCTGCAGGCGGCGCGCGGCCAGAGCTGGCGCTTTGAGGAGAACGACGCCAATACCTGGCAGCGCCTGCCGGAAAGCTCCGACCCGATCCTGCTGGTACGGCAGTAGCGCGCGACGCATCAACAGCAGATCTGCAGATGAGCAAACGGCATCAGGTCATCATTGTCGGCGGCGGACCCGTGGGAGTCGCGCTGGCGGTCGAGCTCGGACAGCGCGGCATTGATTGCGCGCTGGTCGAGCGCCGCCTCGAACCGCAGCGCATTCCCAAAGGGCAGAATCTCACCCAGCGCTCGGTGGAGCATTTCTATTTTTGGGGCGTCCTGGACGAATTGCGCGCTGCGCGCATGCTGCCGCCCGAATATCCGATGAGCGGCATCATCGCTTATCGCGACCTGAACAGCGAATATTGGTATGCGCCGCCGCTGCGCGAGATCGTCAATTCCTATTACTTCCAGAACAATGAAAGGCTGCCGCAGTACCTCGGCGAACGGGTACTACGGGCGCGTATGGCGCAGCTTGCCAACGTGGAAGCCCGGTTCGGCTGGAGAGCGGAGACGATCGAACAAGATACCGATGGCGTGCGTGTCGTTGTCACCAAGGAAGGCGGCGCGGAGCGGGACATTCTCGATGCCGACTATCTGATCGGCTGCGACGGCGGGCACTCCACCGTCCGCCAGCAAGTCGGCATCGAGCGCGCCGGCGCGGATTTCAACGAGCTGATGGTGTTGGCACTGTTTCGTTCGCGCGAACTGCACGAGAGGCTCAAACGCTTTCCGCCGCGTTCCACCTATCGCGTGTTGGATCCCGATCTACACGGCTACTGGCAGTTCTTCGGCCGGGTCGACGTCGGCGAAAGCTGGTTCTTCCACTCGCCAGTGCCGGCCGATACGACGCGGGACAATTACGACTTCCACGGCCTGCTGCAGAAAGTCGCCGGCTTCTCCTTTGCCTGCGACTTCGACTATGTCGGCTTCTGGGATTTGCGCATCGCTGTTGCCGAGAAATACCAGGTCGGCCGCGTCTTTATCGCCGGCGACGCCGCGCATTCGCATCCGCCCTATGGCGCCTACGGCCTCAACAACGGGCTCGACGACGTCGTCAATCTCGGCTGGAAGCTCGCCGCCAAGCTCAAGGGCTGGGGCAGCGACGCGCTGCTGCAGACCTACACCGAGGAGCGCCGTCCGATCTTCCAGGAGACGGCCGAAGACTTCATCGAGGCCGGCATCCGCCGGGATAAGGAGTTCCTCAGCCGCTACAGCCCCGACCGCGATCGCAGCGAATTCGAGCGGGCGTGGAACGAGCACGCCAACGCCGCAGCGCCGCGAGTGCTGACCTATGAGCCCAATTACGAAGGCTCGCCGATCGTGCTCGGACCGCCGGGCGGCGTCAGCAGCGCCCATGGCTCGCACACTTTCAAGGTTCGCGCCGGTCATCACCTGCCGCCGCAACTTCTAAGTTCCGGTCGCAACGTGTTCGAGGTACTCGGGCCGGACTTCACCCTGCTGGCGTTCGATATCGACGATGGCACCGTCCACGCCTTTGCCGCTGCCGCCAGGGCGTTCGGCGTGCCATTAAAGATCGTTCGCGATACTTATCGCAACGGACGGCAAGCCTACGAGGCGCGCCTGATCCTGGTCCGGCCGGACCGTTACGTTGCCTGGTCAGCGCTCAGCCCGCCTTCGAACGCATCGGCGATCCTCGGCAAGGCAGTCGGCCGCGCCTAGTCGCTAACCAACTTATCTCCTTGGCGGCATTCGATTACTTGATACCGTCACACAGCAGATGACCGGACGCCGGGTGGCCCCCACTATTTACGATGTTTATGATAGCCGCGCCGCGATTCGCGCCATTTTGGTTGTCGCCCAGGGCGATAACGGCTATGGTTAAGTAAACGTAAATTTGTGGAGTTAAGTCGATGCGTAAGGTCTCCGACTTTCTTTCGCGCACCGGTGGCTCGCCGACGTCGGAGACCGTGACGGTCCTGCCGAGCAAACAGCCGAGCACGCCGCGTCCCGAAGAGACTGAGAGATCGTCATTCGCCAGGATCGGCGACCGCATCGGCGAGGATAACGAAGCGCTGCGTCACTTGCTGATCGACACCGGCCTGCAGTTTAGCGCGCTCGACGAGCTCAAGGCGACGTTCAGCAAGCTGGTCGATCCGCTCCACAACATGCTCGGCACGCTCGAGCAGGCGAAATTCGACAATGCCAGCTTGCGCGGTGCTCTGTCGGAGCTTCGCACCAGCCACGACGCTTTGCGCGGCGAATTCGAAGAGCTGGAAAAGACGTCGTCCGATCTGGAAGGTGAAAGCCAGCGCCTGTCCCGCGAATTGACGTCGGCGCAGGAGTCCGTGCAGGAATTGGAAGCCGAGAAGGTCAGGCTGACCGGCGAGCTCGCAGCCGTTCGCGTCACCATCGCCAACCTCGAAAAGCAACTCGGCGACGAGACTAGCAATGGCCGGACGCTCAGCGACGAAAAGCGGCTTCTGCTCGAGCGCGCCGAGACCGCGGACAAGCGCATCCTCGAATCGGAATCGACAGCTAATCTGGCGCGCGAGCGCCTTTCGCTGCTGGAGAACGAAAGGGACTCGCTACAATCGGCGCTCGATCAAACGCTCGCCCAATCGTCCAAGACCGCGCGTCGCTTGGCCGAGGCCGAGAATGCCCTGGCAGACGCACGCGACCGCCTGCAGAAGATGGAAGGCAGCCTCGCCGCCACCGATGATGAGCGCAAGAAGCTCGCCGCGGCCTACGACGAAGCCAATGAGCGGCGGCAATCCGAAGTCTACGCGCTGACCTTGAAGCTCGACGCGATGCGTTCGCGCTCCACCGCGGCGGAAAAGCTGCTCGGCGAGATGCGCCAAAGCCTGGTAGCACGCACCGAGGAGATCCGCGTCGCCGAAGCCAAATTGGTCGAGGCGGTCGTCGGCCGCAACGGCGCGGAGAAGAAGTCCGAGCAACTGGCCGCGACCGTCGAAGCGCACGATCGCCAGAACAAGAAGCTCGAACAGACCCGGCTGTCGCTCACCGAGCGCGTCAAGGTGCTGGGCGAGACCGTCAAGGCAAGAGACAGCGCGTTGTCCAATGCCCAGGACAAGATCAAGGCGCTGAGTGACCGCGGCGAGCTGCTCAAGGCCGAAGCGGCGGCGAATCAGGCCAAGGCAGAGAAGCGGATCGAGCAACTCAACTCGGCCATCGAGCGCGAGCGCGCCGAACGCGCCGTCGCCGAAGGCGCCCTGGAGGCGACCCGCGCCGACTACGCCCGCCTGCAGCGCGAAATCGTGGCCGAGCGCGCGATGCGGCGGCACAGCGTCAACCCGGACGAGGTGGTCGACGACCAGGCGACGGAAGCGCGGCCGTCAAAGAACGGCAACGGCGCCGGGCACGGCGAACCGGCGGCGACGCCGCAGAGCGGCGCCGCCTGATTTTCTACAGCGGCTTGATCTCGACCTTACGGAATTTGACGACGCCGCTTTCGTCGGTCACGCCCTTGCCGTGCTGCAGGGCGATACGGCCCGAGGCGAACTTGTCGGATTTCGCGCCGTCGACGGTCTTCTGGCCGTTGAGCACCACAGTGAAGGTGTCGCCCTTCGCGGTGATCTCGTAGACGTTCCAGCGGCCGCCGGCATGCGGCATCGGATCGACAGCGGCCACGTCGACGATCGCGCCGGTGCCATATTTCGGTTCCGGCCGCGTGTCCCAGATATTGACCTCATAGGCGGTCTTGCCGGTCACGCTGTTGGGATCGGTGCAGCGGATGAACACGCCGCTATTGGTCTTGGCCTCGATCCAGAATTCGACCCTGAGCTGGAAGTCCTTGTAATCGTTCTTCGAAACCATGAAGCCGTTACCATTGTCGGCAACCAGGGCGCCGTCCTCAAGCTTCCAGTTGGCGGTGCCGATCGGGCTCCAATTGTCGAGATTCTTGCCGTCGAACAGCGTGACCCATCCGGCGTCGGCCTGCGCGGCGGCATCGCGCGAATATTGCGCAGACAATAGACCGACTACGCCGACGCACAGTGACGCCGCAACGATGATCCAGCGCTTCATTGTGAATCCCTCCCTTGCAGATTCTTTGTATTTGAAATCGCGAACGGGCTTTCCGCCCTGTCCGGCGCCATCTAGCGCTTGCTACGCCGACAGCCGCAGCTTCGACATTAGCCGCAGCCCGAAGCCCGCGGCAACCAGAAAGAGCAGGAAAGCGCCGACCTGGACAAAGCTCGATTCGAAGCAGGATTCGAAGGCGGCAAAAAGCAGGACGCGGAAGAAGAACATTTTCAACGGCTCACTGGCCGGCACATGAGGCACCCGATAGAAGTCGAGAAGCGGCGCCACGACGAGCCAAAACGTCATCAAGACCGAGCCCGGAATGCCGATCGTCAGGGCAAGGTCGAGATATCCATTGTGCGCCGTGCCCGCCGAGCTGACCCAGCCTATTTGACTCATGCCGTAAACGACCTTGTCGGTATTCCAGAAGGTGGAGAAGCCGAACCCTGTCAGCGGATGGTCGGCGATGCGGCTGACGACGAACTTCCAGATGTCCGTGCGCCCGGAAAAGGTCGGATCGAGCCTGAGCGTTTCGACCACCGCATAGAGCGACGGTGAGTAGATCGATCCGATCGCCAGCACGTTGAGTCCCAGAATGATCGACAGAGTGAGCGCGATTCCGACAACCGGATTGCGCACGGCGGCGCCGAGAGAGGAGATCAAAAGGACGAGCGGCAGCTCGGCAATGGCGGTCCGCGAATGGGTGAACCAAAGAAACGGCAATGCCAGCGCGATAAGCAGAATGCCGACCGGTCGACTGCCCAGGCTGCGCAGCATCAGGCCGGTGAAGACGAAAATCACCATGGCGGCGCTGGCGCCATTCTTGTGGCTGAATACGCCGCGCCAGTCGCCGGCAAGCTCCGGCTCGATGATATCGGAAGCCTGATGGATTGCGAGCGACGGCCGCAGCGCCACGCCGAGGTAAGACACGACCAGCAGGACCAGTGCGACCGCGGCCATCAGACTGGCGAAGTGACGCGCGTTCTTCGGCACCAACAGCATCATGCCGGCGATGCCGATGGTGACCAGGGCAAACATGAAGCGGCGTGCCGACAGCGACGGCTCCCACGAGGTGGCGATCGACAGGACGCACCAGCTCAGCGCCAGAATCATCGCCGGCCGAATCAGGAAGAACAGGCGCAGCGGCTGGTGCTTGAAGCACCATGCGGCGAGAGTGGCGAACAGCGCCGAGTAGCCGAGTTGCGTAATGCTGCTGCCGGCATCGCTGATCTGGACCGGCTGATCTGCGCCGGGAAACGGATTAAACGACGTCCAGACGCACAGCAGAGTCACGGCGAACAGTGCGCTGCGAAATGCCATATCGGCCGCGCCGACGCGGGTTTCTGTGACGTATCGTTGCGGATAGGTCTGGGCCTGGGCCACGCCGACAGTCCTTGCCTGGTTTCCCCGGCGCCGGGCGCCTCAGATGGAGCGCAGCCGCCATACGGCAGCTCATCGATGGTTAAGCAATTGATAACGGTTGCGAGTTAACGACTGGTGTATGGTCTTACAGACCAGCCGATCGCCACGCTTCGAAGGTCGAGATCGTCGCGGTTTGGCGTTTCTCAATCGGCGCTTTGCGGATGACGAATCGCTTCAAGCCCAGCGTCGGCTTTTCGATGAAGTGCCACGAGAACGCGGCGAAGCTCAACGTGGTCGGCGCCGCAATGACGAACAGCAGCGGCCACCATTCGCGGAAGATCGGGAACAGATGCACAAGCGTCTGCTGGATGGGAAAGCCGTAAAGATAGACGCCATAGGAATAGTCGCCACTCTCGACGAGCCGAAGCCGCGGAAATTTCAGCATGCTGAGATAGAGCATGCAGTACATGGTCGGAATCGTCGCCACAAAGGCATAGCCGGGGTGCCGCATCAGCGCGTAAGCCGCGATTGCCGCGACGGCAAAAAGTCGTGAGTCGACCGGGATAAAATCGCGCCAGTGAAACGCAACAACGCCCAGCATGAAATACAGCACGATAACGTAAGGCATATAGGGATTGTGCCCGAAATTGTCCTCGCTGATGTTGTGGAAGACGTTGGTGACGAGCGAGACCGCGAGCAAAATGGCGACTACCAAGATGACGAGCTTGCGCCTGTTGATCACCCTCGTAACGATCATTGCCGCCATCAGGACGTAGCAGAAGAACTCGGGCTTCAGCGTCCACAAATTGATATTGACGAATCCTGCCATGGGATTGTCCAGGAACATGCCCGGCAACACGTAGCGGATCCGGCCGATGATGTTGCCGAAATATTCGTAGAACTGGCGGCTGCTGAAATAGTCATGCCAGGAAACCGCGGTCAGCAGCGGTCCGAGGATCAGCGCCGAGAGCGTGACCTCCGCGACCAGCGCCGGCAGGATGCGCAGCACGCGGAACGTCATGAAGACGCGCAGCGATTGCGTTCGCAGCGCGCTGCCAGTGACGAGAAAGCCGCTCAGCCCGAAGAACATCGGCACCATGGTCATCAAAAGCGGCCGCAGCGGCGTCTCCCACAGCGAGCCGTCGTCGCCCTGAGACGTGAAGTAGGAGTGGCTGCAGAAAATCGACAGCGCGAGTATCAGCCGCAACGCGTCGAAGCCGGGGCCGGCGCCGCCGTTCGCACGCATGACTTGGCCGACTGACGTCCCTTCAAACCGCATCGGACGCAACGTCTGCTTTAACCGTTGAAGGCATCGACCATGCCACATAGGCCGCGCGATGAGCGGATTAGCCGCGCTAAGGATGAATATTAACGATGCGTGCTGAGGCGCTAGCTGAAAGGTCGATGTCGCAGATTACATCAGCTTCAGCCCCTTGAGGCTCACGTGCCCTTCCTTGCCGACGATGATGTGGTCGTGCACCGAGATGCCGAGCGAAATTGCCACGGCGGCAATCTCTTTTGTCATCTGGATATCGGCGCGCGACGGCGTCGGATCGCCACTAGGATGATTGTGCACCAGGACGATCGCAGTGGCCGACAGCTCCAATGCACGCTTGACCACTTCGCGCGGATAGACCGGGGTGTGGTCGACGGTGCCTTCCTGCTGCACTTCATCGGCGATGAGCTGGTTGCGTTTGTCGAGGAACAGGACGCGGAATTGCTCCCTGTCGGCGAAAGCCTGCGCGGTGCGGCAATAGTCCAAAACGCTCGACCACGACGACAACACCGGGCGTTGCTTCACGGCGCCGCGCAGGAAGCGACCGGCCGCCGCCTGCACAATCTTCAGCTCGGTGATGCCAGCGTCGCCGAGGCCCTTCACCTCGCGCAGCCGTGCCTCCGGCGCCGATACCACCTCCGCGAACGAGCCGAATTTCGCCAACAGCGATTTGGCCAGCGGCTTGACGTCGCGGCGCGGCAGCGCGCGAAACAGCAACAGCTCCAACAACTCGTAGTCCGACAGCGCCTCGGTGCCGGCCTCGCGAAAGCGCTGACGCAGCCGCTCACGATGGCCATGGTAATGCGGCGCGGGCTCGGACTGACCGCGCTGGTTGTCGTGCTGTTTGTCCGGCTTGGGAATTCGACGCTACCCCGCCCGCTGCCGCAGCCGCCGTTGCGGCGGCCGTTCGCGTGAAGCATGCCCTGATTGCGATTTTTTGCAATCGCCCTGCGGCGGCAGGATTTTAGCTCACGCCGGGGTACGGCGGCCTGTCGAGCCCCTTGGGCGACACCGTGAAAATCTCCACCCCGGTCGCGGTGACGCCGACCGAGTGCTCGAACTGCGCCGACAGCGAGCGGTCGCGGGTCACCGCGGTCCAGCCGTCGGACAAGACCTTCACGTGTGGGCGACCGAGATTGATCATCGGCTCGACGGTGAAGAACATGCCGGGCTTGAGCACGATGCCCTCGCCCGGGCGACCGACGTGGACGATGTTGGGCTCGTCGTGAAACAGCCGGCCGAGCCCATGGCCGCAGAAGTCGCGCACCACGCTCATGTGCTGGGCTTCCACGTAGGTCTGGATGGCGTGGCCGATGTCGCCGGTGGCGGCGCCGGGCTTGATGGCGGCAATGCCGCGCATCATACCCTCATAGGTGACTTCGATCAGGCGCTCGGCGCGGCGGGGAATCTCGCCGACCGCATACATGCGGCTGGAATCGCCGTGCCAATGGTCGAGAATCAAGGTCACGTCGACGTTGACGATGTCGCCCTCACGCAGCGGCTTTTCGCTCGGGATGCCATGGCAGACCACGTGATTGATCGAGGTGCAGGTCGCCTTGCGATAGCCGCGATACATCAGGGTCGCCGGCAAGGCGCCGTGGTCCTGGCCAAATTCATAGACCAGTTGATCGATGCGTTCGGTGGAGACGCCGGGCTTGATCTCCGGCACCAGCATATCGAGGCATTCGGCCGCGAGGCGTCCGGCCTTGCGCATGCCTTCGAAGGCGCCGGCGCCGTGGATCTTGATCTGCCCGGTTTTGCGGAGCGGCGCAGCGGCCGCGTCGACGTAGGTCATGGCGAGTGAGAAGAATACCTCGGCTGTGCAGACGCAATGTAAGCATACCGACGGCCAACGCAAGCAATCCGATAGGCCCGGCAGAGCCGTCAATCGGTGACGACTGGAACCGGCGCCACGATCTCGATGCCCTCGACCGTTACCGCGCAGCGCCAGGCCAGCATCTCGACGCCGGACAGACGGGCGCGGTCGAACGCCTTGGCATAGGCCGGATCGATGTCGCGGGCGACGGCAAAGCGGTCCGCCGACGGGATCTGGACGACGTAAAGCTGCACGGCACGGGCGCCGCCGATGGCGACGGCGGCAAGCTCGTCGAGATGCTTGGCGCCGCGGGCGGTGACGCAGTCTGGAAATTCGGCAAGCCGTGCCTTGCGCATCAGATGCACGTTCTTGACCTCCAGATAGCAGGGCGGCCGGCCCGGACCCTCGAGCACGAAATCGACCCGCGAATTCGTGCCGTATTTCACTTCGCGCTTGACCGTCGCGTAGCCCTGCAATTGGGGGATCAATCGGGTCTCCAGGATGTCGGCGACGAGCGCGTTGGGCAGCGCCGTATTGACGCCGACCAATTCCGAGCCGGCGCCGAGATCGACCTCGACCAGCTCCCAGGTGTGGGGCAGCTTGCGCATCGGATTCTGCGAGTCCGACAGCCAGACCTTGGAAAACGGCCGGTCCAAGCCTGTCATGGCGCCCGGATTGGCGACATGGACGGTCAGCATGTCGCCGTTGTCCAGCACCACGTCGGCGAGGAACCGCTTGTAGCGACGGGCCAGCGTGGCTGGGATCAGCGCAGAACCAAAACGCATGGCCGACAGGTAGCCGTCAGGCCGAGCCGGGGGAAGGGCTAATGACGCTTCAGGCCGCGAATTTGCCGGCCAGCTCGTCCTCGATATGGACGCGGATGATCTCGTCGAACGAGGCCTCGCCGCGGAAACCGAGGGTAAGCGCGCGGCGGGGATCGAACCGGCGCGGCCAGCCGGCGACGATGCGGGCCACCAGCGGGTCCGGCGCGCGGCGGATGCGGGCGGCGACGGTGTCGCCGGCAATGCGGCGCAGCGCTGCGATCTGTTCGGCCACGCTGCAGCACACGCCCGGCATCGTCAGGTTGACGCGGGGGCCAAGCTGGCCCCGATCCACGGCCGTGGCGTGGATGAGAAAGCCGACCGCAGCGCGCGGGCTGGCATGCCAGTGCAGCACGCTGTCCTCGACCGGCAGTACGGCCTCCTCGCCGGCAAGCGGCTCGCGGATGATCGACGAGAAGAACCCGGACGCCGCCTTGTTCGGCCGGCCCGGACGCACGTTGATGGTCGGCAGCCTGATGCCGATGCCGTCGAGAAAACCGCGCCGCGTGTAGTTGGCGAGCAGGAGCTCGACGATGGCCTTCTGCGTCCCGTACGAGGTGAGCGGCGTCAGATGAAAATCATCGGCAATCGCCTCAGGAAACGGCGCGCCGAACACCGCAATCGATGACGTGAACACAAAGCGCGGGCGGTAGCCATCGCCGATGGCGCGGACCGCTTCGATAAGCGCGCGCGAGCCGTCGAGGTTGACGTGCATACCCTTCTCGAAATCGAGCTCCGCTTCGCCGGATACCACTGCAGCAAGATGGAAGATCACGTCGGGCCGGCTGGCGACCGCGGCGCGCGCCGCGGCCGGATCGGCGATGTCGGCGGCGCTGGTGACGACGCTGCCTTTGAATCTTTCCGGTTTCTGCGGCGCGCTGACGTCGATGAGCGAGAGCGTCTCGATCGGCCGGCCGTTGAGCGCGCCGGCATCGACAAGGCGCGCAGTCAACTTGCGGCCGATCATGCCGGCGGCGCCCGTGATCAGAATATGCATGACTTGCCGGCCGTGGTCCCCGCCCTAAAGCGCCATCCCGCCGTCGACGAGATGGGTCTGGCCGGTAATGTAGCTTGCCTCGTCGCCGGCAAGAAAGAGGGCCAACGCGGCGACCTCCTTGGCGGTGCCTAGTCGACCCATCGGCTGGCGGTCGACAAAGGCCTGCCGCACCGCCTCGGACGAGCGGCCGGTCTCCTTCGATAGCGCGGCGATACGGTCATCGAGCGACGGCGACTCGATGGTGCCGGGACAGATGGCGTTGCAGCGAATGCCCTGCTTGATGAAATCAGCCGCGACCGCCTTGGTCAGCCCGATCACTGCGGCTTTGGTAGCGCCGTAGACGTAGCGCGCCGGTACGCCGCGGATCGACGACACCGCCGAAGAAATGTTGACGATGGAGCCCGCTTTCTTCTCCAGCATTCCGGGCAAAAACGCCTTGATCATGCGGTGCATGGATTTGACGTTGAGGTCGAAGGAAAAATCCCAATCCTTGTCGGAGCAGTCGAAAATCGTGCCCTGGTGCACATAGCCGGCGCAATTGACCAGAATGTCGAGCCCCCCGAACTCGCGCGCGACATCCCCGGCAAGCACGTCGATATTCTGTTGTGAGCGCACGTCGAGCTTCGGTGCTTCCTTGGCCTTCAGGCCCGTGAGCTTATCCTCGGCAACGTCGGTGGCGATGACCGCTGCGCCTTCGGCGATGAAGGTTTCGGCGATGGCGCGGCCGATACCCTGACCGGCGGCCGTCACCAGCGCGACTTTGCCCTGCAATCGATTGCTCATTCCTTGCCTCGCCTGTCTCGTACTTGCGCCCGTCACGCCTGCTGCTGGTTCAACGCCGAGAGGCTGAGTTTTTGCCGGCCTTCACCGTCAAAATTTTCCAGCGCCAGCCAGCGCTCGAAGTTCCTCTTGCGCGCCGGCCATTCGCTGTCGAGCATGGAAAACCAGGCGTTATCGCGATTGCGGCCCTTGGCGATGATGTGCTGACGAAACGTGCCCTCGTAAATGAAGCCGTAGCGCAGCGCCGCGCGCCGCGACGCCGCGTTCAGGCTGTCGCATTTCCATTCGTAACGGCGATAGCCGAGCGTCTCGAACACATAGCAGGCCAGCAGATACTGCGCTTCGGTGCCGAGCGGCATGCGCTGCAGCGCCGGCGAATACATGACGTGGCCGACTTCGATGACGCGCATCGCCGGCTCGATCCGTAGCAGCGTGAAATACCCGACCGCACGATCGGAAGCATCGACGATGGCATAAGCGTAAGGGTCGTCCGCTGCCGCGCGCAAGGCGATGAACGGCGCAAACTCGTCGACGCTCGCGAACGGACCGGCGGTCGCGATGTAAGTCCAGACCCGATCTTGCCCGGCAAAGACCTTCCACAGGTCGGCGACGTGATCGGGCTTTAGCTTTTCGACGCGGCCGTAGCGGCCCTTCAGCGTCACGGGTCCTGGCCATGGCGCCGGCCTGGCATCGACCGGCAAGCCGACCGGCTGTCCGGTTTGCGGATGCGGCTCGGAAGCGGTCATGCGGAAAACTTCTTGCGATCCTCGCTGAAGAATTTGTTCAGCTCGGGATTGCTGATCAGTCCGGCGAAGCCGTCGAATTTGCCGTCCTTGGCAATTTCAGTTGCGACCTTGATGAAGGCGTGCATCGCGACGCGCGCCAGCGAACCGCCGACACTGATCCGCCGCACGCCCATCGCCGCGATATCGTTCACCGTGAAGCCGTAGGCTCCGCTGTTGAGGAAATTCACCGGCTTCGGTGCCACCGCTTTGACCACTGTCTCGATCTGCTCGCGGGTCTTGATGCCAGGCGCATAGAGACAGTCGGCCCCGGCCGCGGCGTAGGCCTTAAGCCTGCGGATAGCGTCATCCAGTTCGGGCACGCCGCGAATGAAATTTTCCGCGCGCGCGGTGAACACCACTTCACCGCCGGCGCGGTCGATTGCAGCCCGTGCCGCCCTCACCCGCGCCACTGAGAGGTCGAAGTCGTAAAGCGGTGTCGTCGTATTGTTGGGCGAATCCTCGACCGACAGCCCGGCGACGCCGGTGGCGATGCAGCGCGTCACGTTGGCGGCCACGTCGTCGGGGTCGTCGGCGAAGCCGTTCTCGAAATCGGCGTTGAGCGGGATGTCAGTCGCGGCGGCGAGTTCGCGGTAGTGCGCAAGCACGTCATCCAGCGATTGGGCACCGTCAGCAAAGCCTTGCGAATGAGCGTGGCCGGAGCTGGTCGTCGCCAGCGCCTTGAAGCCCAGGCCTTGCAGGTAGCGCGCGCTGCCGACATTCCACGGATTGGGAATGACGAAGCAGCCGGCCTCATGGAGCTTGTGAAACGTCTTGCGCTTGTCGGCAACGGAGGGACGCGAGCCCGCCATGACACGCTCGCTCAATGATTGTCGCGGGGCACGAAGGCTTCGGCGACCCGTTGATATTTCACCGCCGGCTCGAGCACCATGCCGTCGCCGAGCTGATCGACCATGGCGCGCTGAATCTCCTGCCACGGCGTCTGGCTCGCCGGATAGCGATAGCCGCCATTCTTTTCCAATAGCACGCGGCGCTCCATCAATTCTTCGGCCGAGATCAAAATATCGGCAGTGCCCTTGTTGAGGTCGATGCGCACCCGGTCGCCGGTTTTGAGCAGCGCCAAGCCGCCGCCGGCCGCAGCTTCCGGCGAAGCATGGAGAATCGACGGCGAACCTGACGTGCCCGATTGCCGGCCGTCGCCGACGCAGGCAAGCGACGTTACGCCCTTTTTTATCAACGCCGCCGGCGGCTGCATGTTGACCACCTCGGCCGAGCCCGGATAGCCGATCGGGCCGGTGCCGCGCATGAACAAGATGCAGTGTTCGTCGATCTTGAGCGCCGCATCCTCAATGCGGTGGTGATAGTCCTCCGGGCCGTCGAACACGATGGCGCGGCCCTCGAAGGCGTTCGGGTCCTTTGCATCCGACAGATAGCGCTGGCGAAACTCGTCCGAGATCACGCTGGTCTTCATGATCGCGGAATCGAAGAGATTGCCGTGCAGCACCTTGAAGCCGGCGTGAGACTTGAGCGGCTTGTCGTAGGGCCAGATAACGGCGGCATTGCTGGCTTTCGCCTTGGCGACATTCTCGGCAAAGCTCTTGCCGTTAACGGTGATTGCGTCGCCGCGCAGGCGCTTGGCCTGCAGCAATTCGTGCATCACCGCCGGCAGGCCGCCGGCGCGGTAATAGTCCTCGCCGAGATATTCGCCGGCCGGCTGCATGTTGACGAGCAGCGGCACGTCGTAGCCAATCGTCTCCCAATCCTCGATCGCAAGCTTGACGCCGAGGTGCCGCGCAATGGCGTTGAGATGGATCGGCGCATTGGTCGAGCCGCCGATCGCCGAACAGGCGAGGATGGCGTTTTCGAACGCCGCCCGCGTCATGATGTCGGAGGGTTTGAGATCCTCGCGCACGATCTCGACCGCGCGTACGCCGGTCTCGTAGGCGATGCGGGCGCGCTCGCGATATGGCGCCGGGATCGCGGCGCAGCCAGGCAGCGACATGCCGAGCGCCTCGGCCATGGCATTCATGGTCGACGCCGTTCCCATGGTGTTGCAATGGCCGGCCGACTGCGCCGAAGAGGCGGCAATATCGATGAACTGGTTGTAGTCGATCCGGCCGGCGGCGACGTCCTGGCGCGCCTGCCATAGCACCGTGCCAGAGCCGGCGAGCTTGCCGTTGTGATAGCCGTCGAGCATCGGCCCACCGGACAGCACGATCGCCGGCGTGTTCACGGTCGCGGCCGCCATCAGACAAGCCGGCGTGGTCTTGTCGCAACCGGTCATCAGCACGACGCCGTCGAGCGGATAGCCGTACAGCACCTCGACCAGCCCGAGATAAGCGAGGTTGCGATCGAGCGCCGCGGTCGGTCGCCTACCGGTTTCCTGAATCGGATGCACCGGAAATTCCATGGCGATGCCGCCGGCGGTGCGGATGCCTTCGCGCACGCGCTCAGCAAGCTGCAAATGATGCCGGTTGCATGGGCTCAGATCGGATCCGGTTTGCGCGATGCCGATGATCGGCTTGCCGGACGTCAGTTCGGCGCGGCTGAGGCCGTAGTTCAGGTAGCGCTCGAGATAGAGGGCGGTCATGCCCGGATTATCCGGATTGTCGAACCACAATTGCGAGCGCAGACGCTGCTGCTGACCTTGGGAATTTTTGTCGTTTGCCATCGCGCTCTCCCGGATTTTTTGCCCCCTATAGATATGCCGATTTAACGCTGAGGCGAACCGTCTCGTCAGCATGGTCGCGCCGATACGCGAAAATAATCTGCGCGACCGGCGCGCCAGGAAATTTTCGTGGAGGCAGTCGACGCCAATGCGCAATTTTACCTATATTGCACCGCAATATGATGGCGTAGATTGATCCATAAAATACCCGTTAACATGCTGTATTAAATAACACTTTAGTGAGAAACGATTGAACAATGCGCCCTTGTGCGATGCAGAATCCGGCGTAGCTAGGGGGGTAAGGGTGACCGTACTAGGAGAACAGCAATATGAAGACGTTCAATACCAAATTGGCGCTGTCGGTCATGGCCGTTGCGGTGCTCGCAACGCCTGCGCTCGCGCAGCAATCGCGCCGCCAGCCCGTCGCCCCCTATTCCTCTTACGAGGGGCTGCAGAATTCAGCCGCGGGCGCTTCCAATACGGTCGTCGGCACTTATCCAAACGGCGCAATCCGCAGCGGCAGCGTCTACTCGCGTGAATCCGGGGCGGACGATAACCTCATCCGCTAATTCGTTCAGTCCACTGTGAATGCCTGGAGGCCCCGGACCTTGGTCCGGGGCCTCTTGCCGTTGAGGGCCGTCGCGGGCCGGTTTGCATTTACCGGCCCGTTGGGCTGAACTGCCGCCCGGAAACGAACGCCGGGGAACACGCATGCTGAAAACCGTCGCCGCCTTCGACCGTATCGGCGAAGAGAACGCATTCGCCGTGCTGGCGCGGGCCGTTCAGCTAATGGCGCAGGGCCGCGACATCATCAATCTCGGCATCGGCCAGCCCGACTTCCGCACGCCGGATTTCATCGTCGAGGCGGCGATCAAGGCGCTACGCGACGGCCATCACGGCTATACGCCGGCGGTCGGCATTCCGGCATTACGCGAAGCGGTCGCCGCCGATCTGCACAGGCGGTTCAAGGTCAACGTCTCGCCAGACACCGTTATGATCATGCCGGGTGGCAAGCCGACGATGTTCATGTCGATCCTGATGTTCGGCGAACCGGGAGTCGATATCCTCTATCCCGATCCGGGATTTCCGATCTATCGCTCGATGATCGAATATACCGGCGCGCGGCCCATCCCGGTGCCGATCCGCGAGGAGAACAATTTCGCGTTCTCGGCTGAAGAGACGCTCAGCCTCATCACGCCGCAGACGCGGCTTCTCATCTTGAACTCGCCGGCCAACCCGACCGGCGGCGTGACGCCGAAGAGCGAGGTCGACAAGCTGGTCGCCGGCCTGGAGCGGCATTCCGACGTCGCCATCATGTCCGACGAAATCTACGACCACATGGTCTATGACGGCGAGACGCACGTTTGTTTGCTGTCGTATCCGTCGATCCGCGACCGGCTGATACTGCTCAATGGCTGGTCGAAAACCTACGCCATGACTGGCTGGCGGCTCGGCTACGCGATATGGCCCGGTAAGCTTTACGACTATGCGCGAAAGCTCGCGGTCAATCTGCATTCCTGCGTCAATGCCTCGGCGCAATATGCCGGTCTTGCCGCGCTCACCGGCCCTCAGGACGAGGTGGCGAAGATGGTCGCCGAGTTCGACAAGCGCCGCAAAATCGTTGTCGCCGGGCTGAACAAGCTTCCCGGCACGTCCTGCGCCACGCCGAAGGGCGCGTTCTACGCCTTCCCCAACATCAAGCGCACCGGCTGGAAGGCCAAGCCGCTCGCCAATGCCCTTCTCGAAGACGCCGGCGTCGCGCTGATCGGCGGCCCGGACTTCGGCGTGCTCGGCGAAGGTTATATGCGCGTGTCCTACGCCAACTCGACGGACAACATCCTCAAGGCGCTCGATCGCATGGGCGAGTTCTTGACGAGTCGCAAGGCGGCGTAATCCTCTGCCCCGTCATGGCCGGGCTTGGCCGGGCTTGTCCGGGCCATCCACGTCTTTAGGCCCTGTTGCAGCAAAGACGTCGATGCACGGCATGAAGCCGGCATGACCATAGAGGTAGCCGCAATGTCCACCGATCTCTCCGAAGAACAGCGTCTGATGCGGCAGTCGTGCCGCGACTTCGTCGACGACGTCATCATCCCATTCATCCGCGGCAACTGGCAGCGCGAGTGGCTGATGACGCCGGGGGACCGCCTGCCGCCGGAAATCCTCGAAGGCGCCGAGCGGGTCGGCATCCGCGCGCTGGGCGTGCCGGAGGAATTCGGCGGCATCGAACTCGACCGCGCGACCGAGGTGCAGACTTTTGCGCTGATCGCGGAAGAGATCGCCCGCGGCGATTCAGGCCTGGCCGACAAGCTGGTGCAGAACTGGAAAGTTTCAGTACTGCTGCGCAATCTGGCGCCACGGCACCTGCAGGAAAAATGGTTCAAACGGCTGATGGACGATCCACAGTTCCTGCTCGCCCATTGCCTGACCGAGCCGCGCGGCGCGTCGGATCGCTGGCTGCCCTACAATGTGCCGGAAGCCGCGATGCAGACCCGCGCCGTGAAGCAGAACGGCGAATGGGTGATCAACGGCCGCAAGCAATTCATCTCCAACGGCTACGACGCCGGCCTGTTCGTGGTCTATGCCAATACCGATCCGCAGCTCGGCATGCTGCAGGGCACGTCGAGCTTTTTGGTGCCGCGCGGCACACCGGGGCTGACCATCGCGCGCTGCAACGAGACCATCGGCTGCCGCTTCATGAACA
>JASHQO010000390.1 GCA_030039105.1 Xanthobacteraceae bacterium | reverse complement strand
CTCGACCTTCAGGCCGTTGTCCGAAGCGGTCGCTTCGAGGCTGGCGCCGCTCTTGAGCTTGTCGAGGATATCGGCGGCCTTGGCCTTCAGCCGTGAGGCGACCTCGGCGTTGCGCCATTGCGTCGTCACCTGGTCCTTCACCTCGTCGAGCTTGCGCTCGTGCGCCGGCGTGATGGCGGCGACGTCGTACCAGACGTAGCCGCCGTTGGCGTCGATCGGATCGTTGTCGACGCCGACATCGGTTGCGAACGCGGCGCTGACCACCTGGTTGGCGTTCGGCAGCTTGTCGACCGGCTTGCCGCTCGGATCGCGGCCGGACTGGTC
Organism: Xanthobacteraceae bacterium; assembly: GCA_030039105.1. Taxonomy (GTDB): domain Bacteria; phylum Pseudomonadota; class Alphaproteobacteria; order Rhizobiales; family Xanthobacteraceae; genus BOG-931. The sequence continues at coordinate 7,653 of JASHQO010000390.1, read as the reverse complement.
GACGGCGTCGTAGGTGACGACCGGAAGGTTCAGCTTCTGCGCCGCCTCTTCCAAAGTGGCGCCGCCGGCGCGGGCGTCCTCGATCTTGTCGTGGACGTCCTGCACGCTCTTCTTGGCGCGCGCGGCGGCGATCTCGCTGCGGATTTGCGGCGCGACGTCGACGAACGACTTGGTTTCCTCAGGGACGATCTTCGACACCATGACGAGCGCGGCGCCGCCGTCGCGGGTCTGCACCGGCCCCGAGACCTCGCCCTCCTTGAGCGAGAAGGCGGCGTCGGCCAGCGCCGGATCGAGGATCAGCGATTTCGGCACGGTGCCGAGGTCGAGGTCCTGCTCCTTCACGCCGCGCTCGCCGGCCAGCGCGGCAAACGTCGTGCCGGCCTTGATGCGGTCGCTCGCGGCCTGCGCTTCCGCCATGGACGGAAACGTCATGCGCTCGATATGGCGGCGCTCCGGCGTGACGTAGCGGCTGTGGTACTGGTCGAAGATTTTCTTCACCTCGTCGTCGGAGACTTCGACCGTCTTGGCCAATTCCTCCGGTGTCGCCGTCACCGTCACGATGTTGCGGTACTCCGGCGCGCGGAACATCATTTTGCGCGCGTCGAAATATTTCTCCAGCTCCTCGTCGGTCGGGGCTGCGATGTCGCCGGCCTGCGCCGGGCCAAGCGCGAGGTACTGGATGCTGCGCGCCTGGTTCTGGAACTGGTTGATGGCGTCGAGCCAGGCTTTGGGCAGGGCGATGTTGCCCGAGACCGAATCGATGATCTGCTGGCGTAGCGTCATGTTGCGCTGCTCGGCAACGTAGCGCTGCTCGTTGTAGCCGGCGTTGCGCAGGATGTCTTCGAACTGGTCGCGATTGAACCGGCCGCCGACTTGAAAGCTCGGGTTGCTGGTGATGCGTTGCGAAATCTCGGCGTCGGAAATGCCGAGCCGCATCTGCCGGGCGCGCTGGTCGAGGCCGGCCTGCGCCACCATTTCGCTCAAGACCTGGCGCGGCAGGCCGTAAGCCATGGCCATTTCGGGCGAGATCGCCTTGCCGGTCTGGCGCATCAGCGCCTGCAAGCGGTCGTTATAGAGCTGGCGAAATTGCTCGCTGGAGATTTCGGTGTTGCCGATCTTGGCAAGGCTCGAGCGGCCGAAATTGCGGAAAATGTCGTTGATGCCCCACAAGGCGAAAATGCCGGCGAGCAGCGTCATCACCGCGCCCATCAGGAGGCGGCCAAGCCACGTATTGGAGGCGTTTCGAATCCCTCGAAGCATCGATCGATTGCTCTGGTGTCATGCGGCCTTAGCCGCAAAGCTTAAGGCGGCGGATCATAAGGAGCGCAGCGCATTGCCGCAACCGCTGGAAGGTGCTGATAGAACGCCCCTTCTCGGCGTGCAACCGGTCTGCTAACGGCTCGTTGTCGTAGAATTTTTTGGGGCGAAACGATGGCGCGCCGCCCGCTGGTCGCCGGCAATTGGAAGATGAATGGGCTCAAGGCTTCGGCGGCCGAGCTGACAAAAATCGTTGCTGGGGCGAGTAGCCTGCCCAACGCCGACTTCTTGATCTGTCCGCCGGCGACGCTGGTGGCGCAATTCGCCGCGCTGGCGAAGGGCTCGCGGGTCGCCATCGGCGGCCAGGACTGCCGGGCCGAGCCGTCCGGCGCCTTCACCGGCGACATTGCCGCCGAAATGCTCAAGGATGCCGGCGCGTCCGCCGTCATCGTCGGCCATTCGGAACGGCGTCGGTATCACGGCGAAACCGATGCGGCGGTGCGCGCCAAGGCACAGGCCGCGCGTCGCGCCGGTCTTCTTGCCGTCGTCTGTGTCGGCGAGAGCCGCGCCGAGCGCGACGCCGGGCAGGCGCTCGCGGCGGTGGGCAAGCAGCTCGACGGCTCGTTGCCCGACGGCGAAACAGATTGCGTCGTCGCCTATGAGCCGGTCTGGGCCATCGGCACCGGCGTGACGCCGACCCAAGACGACGTTATCGCCATGCACGGCTTCATCCGCGAACGCCTGGTGGCGCGCGGCGTGGCGAGTGGGCAGGGCGTGCGTATCCTCTATGGCGGCTCCGTGAAACCTGCCAATGCCCGGGAACTGCTGACCGCAGCCAACGTCGACGGCGCGCTGATCGGCGGCGCCAGCCTGAAGGCCGACGACTTCCTGGCGATTGCCGCCGTTTACCGCTAACCTCTGCGGGCCGCCGGCGGCCAACATCGGTGCCAAGATCGGCGCCCAAGATCGGCGGCTCGGGAGGATGTCATGAAAATTCATCGCGCGATTGCCGCGGCCGTCGGCCTGTTGACGCTGCCGCTGTTGGCGCTGCCGGCGTCGGCGGCGGAGCTGAAGGTCTTCGAGTCCAATGCGCTCAAGTCGGTGATGGATCAGCTCGGTCCGCAATTCGAGAAGGCGACCGAGAACAAGCTCGTGCCGACGGTCGGCACCACGGCGGAATTGCGCGCCATGATCGAGAAGGGCGACACCTTCGACGTCGCGATCTTCACCAAATCGGCGCTCGACGATTTGGCCAAGCAGGGCAAGGTCGCGGCTGCGCCGCTGGTTTCGGTGGCCCGCGTCGGCATCGGCGTGGCGGTGCGCAAAGGTGCGGCAAAACCCGATGTCAGCACCGTCGAGGCGTTCAAGCAGACGTTGCTCAAGGCGGCTTCGGTCGGCTACGTGAAGCAGACGCCGACCGCCGCTAACATGAAAGTCGTGTACGAAAAGCTCGGCATCGCCGAGCAGATGCAGCCCAAGATCAAGCTGCTTGACGTTGTCGTGTCGGAGGCGGTCAGCAAGGGCGACGTCGAGATCGGGCTGACGCAGATCAGCGAGATCGTGCCTTATCCGACGGTCGAGCTGGCCGGGCCGTTGCCGGCGGAGATCCAGACCAACACGGTGTTCGGCGCCGGCGTCGCGGCGGCAACGAAAAGCCACGATGCCGCAGCCGCGCTGGTGAAATTCCTCACCTCGCCGCCGGCGGCTGCTGCGCTCAAGGCCGGCGGAATGGATCCGGGCTGAGACGCAACGCTGCCGGCGACGGGCAGGGCCCCATGAAGATTCATTGCGTCATGGCCGCGATTGCCGCGTTGGCGCTGCTGCCGGCGGCAACTTGCGGTCGGGCGGCGGAGCTCAAGGTGTTTGCCTCCACGGCAACGCGGACTGCCGTCGAGCAGCTCGGCGCCGAGTTCGAGAAAGCGACCGAGAACAAGCTCGCTTACACGGTCGGTGCCGCGGCCGCACTGAAGACGCAAATCGACCAGGGCGCCGTGTTCGACGTCGTCATCATTACCGCGCCGTTGATCGACGCGCTGGCGGCGGCCGGCAAGATCGATCCGGCCAGCCGCGCGGTGGTCGCGCGCGCCGGATTGGGCGTCTCGATTCGTGCCGGCGTCGCCAAGCCCGACGTCTCGACGCCGCAAGCGCTCAAGCGCACGCTGTTGAATGCGGCCTCGATCGGCTACGCCGCCCAGGGGACGAGCCGCTCGGCGACCGAAGCGATGTTGGCCAAGCTCGGCATTGCCGACGCGATCAAGCCGAAGATCAAGCTATTGGACAAACCGGCGCCGCTCGGGATCGCCGCGGGCGAGGTGGAGCTTGGGCTGGGCCCGGTCAGCGAGATTCTGCCTGTCAGCGGCGTCCAGGTTGCCGGGCCCTATCCTCCCGAATTGCAATCCTACCTGGTCTTCAGCGCTGCAGTGTCGAGCGCCAGCGGCAACGCGGATGCAGCCAAGGCGCTGATCAAATTCCTCACCGGGCCGGATGCCGCGGCGGTCGTGAAGGCGAAGGGGATGGAGCCGGGCTGAGGACACGCCGCAGCACAGATTGTTTCCCCACCGTTGCGATTTGCGATTATTCTTATTCGCAGAAAGCGCGCTCGCCGCGGCAGATCGGCGAGGTCGAGGGAGGGCCGCCATGGCTGACGACAATATTCCGATCCGACGCCGCAATTTCCTTTTGGGAGCCGGCACCGCGGTCGCCGCGTCGTTGACGCCACCCGCCGCCGAGGCACAAACGGCACCGACCGCGCCGGGCGATGCCGAGCCGCTGTTGACGTTGACGCCGACCGAGCACGCGTTCTTCGTCGCCGCGGCCGATACCCTGATCCCCGCCGACAATCTGTCGCCGTCGGGCAGCCAGTGCGGCGTCGCCGCCTTCATCGACCGCCAATTGGCCGGTGCTTACGGCAGCGGCGCGCGGCTTTATCGCGACGGGCCGTTCCTCAAGGGCAAGCCCGAGCTCGGCTATCAACTGCCGCTCAATCCGCGCGAATTCTTCCGCGCCGGCATCGCCGCCGCCAACGAATGGTCGCGCAAGACCTACGGCAAGGATTTCGACCGCCTCGCCGACGCCGACCGCGAAGCGGCGCTCCAAGCCATGGAATCCGGCAAGGCGGAGTTTTCCGGCTTTTCCAGCCGCATGTTCTTCAATGCTCTGCTCGACATCAGCATGGAGGGTTTTTTTGCCGACCCGATCTACGGCGGCAATCGCGACATGGCGGCGTGGAAGATGGTCGGCTATCCCGGCCTGCCCGCGACCTATCGCGAGGACATCAAAAAATACTTCGGCAAGAAATACGACAAGCCGCCGCGCTCGATCGCGGACTTCTCTTAAAGCGAGGGCCGTCATGACCGTCACGCTCAAGGAAACCGACGCGGTCGTCATCGGCGTCGGCTGGACCGGATCGATCCTCGCCCGCGAACTGACCAAGGCCGGACTGAACGTCGTCGGCCTCGAACGCGGCGCAAAGCGCATGCCGCGCGACGACTTCACCATTCCGTCGGTGCGCGACGATCTCAAATACGCGGTGCGGCAGGAGCTGTTCCAGGACACCCAGCTCGAAACCGTGTCGCTGCGCCATTCTCCGTCGGAAACGGCGCTGCCGATCCGCCGCCTCGGCTCGTTCCTGCCGGGCACCGATCTCGGCGGTGCCGGCGCGCACTGGAACGGCATGACCTGGCGCTGGCTGCCGTCCGACCACAGGCTGCGCAGCCACATCACCGAGCGCTACGGCAAGAATGCCATTCCGGACGAGATGACGATCCAGGACCTGCCGGTCTCCTATGACGAGCTCGAGCCGTATTACGACAAGTTCGAAAAGCTCTGCGGCGTCTCCGGCAAAGCCGGCAATCTGCGCGGAAAGATCGTCGACGGCGGCAATGTGTTCGAAGGCCCGCGGCAGAACGAATATCCGAACCCGCCGCTCGCCAAGAGCATGGCCGGCACCATCATGGACACGGCGTGCCGCAGCCTCGGCTACCATCCGTTCCAGGCGCCGTCGAGCAATGCCAGCGAGGTCTATACCAACTTCGAGGGGCAAACGCTCGGCGCCTGCGAGTATTGCGGCCATTGCGAGCGCTTCGGCTGCGAAGCCAATGCCAAAGCATCGCCCAATGTCTGCATCCTGCCGGCGCTGCTGGCGGATTCGAAATTCGAGCTGCGCGCCCACGCCCAGGTGAAAGAGCTCGTCTACGACAAAGCGGCGCGGAAAGTGAAAGCGGTGCGCTACGTCGATACGCGCAGCGGCGAGGAATACGAGCAGCCGGCATCCATCGTCATCCTCGGCGCCTACGTGTTCAACAACGTGTTGTTGATGCTGACCGCCGGCATCGGCGAGCCTTACGACTACAAGACCGGCAAGGGCGCCGTCGGCAGGAACTACTGCTATCAGGTCAGCGGCAATGCGGTGACGGTGTTCTTCGAGGACAAGGAGATCAATCCGTTCATGGCCGCCGGCGCCCATGGCGTGCTGATCGACGACTTCAACGGCGACAATTTCGATCACGGCGGGCTGGGCTTCTTCGGCGGCGCCTGGATCCAGGCCGGCCCGACCAACGGCCGGCCGATCGCGACCCGGCCGGTGCCGCCCGGCACGCCGCGCTGGGGCCGCGACTGGAAGCAGGCGACGGCAAAGTGGTACAACCACGCCTTCACGATCGGCGCGTCGGGCTGCAACTATGCCCATCGCGAGAACTTCCTGGATCTCGATCCGACCTATCGCGATGCGCTCGGCCGGCCGCTGATCCGGCTGTCGTATAATTTCCACGACAACGACTACAAGCTCGCGGGCTACGTCGGCGGCGTGCTCGGTCGCGTGGCCAAGGCGATGAACCCGACCGTCATGAGCACGCCGAGCGTGAAGAAGGGCGACTACAGCGTGGTGCCGTATCAGTCGACCCACAATACCGGCGGCACCATCACCGGCACCGATCCGAAGACCAGCGTGGTCAATCGCTATCTGCAGTCCTGGGACGCCGACAATCTGTTCGTGATGGGCGCGTCGGTGTTTCCGCAGAACGCGTCGTACAATCCGACCGGACTGGTCGGCGCGCTGGCCTATTGGTCGGCGAACGCGATCGTGACGCAATATCTCAAGAGCCCGGGGCCGTTGGTCCACGCCTAGCCGGCGCGAAAGCTGCGACGGCTCTCAGCGCGCCTGCCGAAGCGTCATTGGCCTCATCGGGCAACCTGCGCCGTCGGGTGGCCGGTGCTGGTCGCCTGCGTCAAGATCGACGGGATTGCGCCGGTGCGATGGGCGACGATGCCGGCGCCGATGAACGCGCACAGCACGGCTGCAAGGAACCAATAGGTGACCGCATCCGGCGCCCGTCCGAAATCGGGTTCCCGGCCGTAATCGAGGATATGATAGTTGGCTTCGCGATAACGTCGGCTGATCGACATCGTCCCCTCCATTGATCGAACTCGTCGAGCGACGCGCCACAGCTCCTGTCGTGATGCAGGGACAGGAATGCGCGACCACAACGCGCCAAACGGCACAAGGTTCCGGCCCATTCCGGTCCGCGCCGGTTAGGTCTATTCTCGTTCCAAACTATTCGACAAAGCCGCGCAAATTGCGCGGGCAGGGAGGGTTCCATGACCGACGAAAGCATTGCGCGCCGCAAATTTCTCGTCGGGGCCGGCCTCGCCGGCACCGCGGTCGCCGCCGGCATGACGCAACCGGCGCCGGCGGAGGCACAAGCCGCAGCCACGCCCGCTGCCGCGGCCACGACGGCGCAGGCGGAGCCGCTGCTTTATCTCAACGAGACCGAGCACGCTTTCGTCGTCGCCGCGGTCGATACGCTCATTCCCGCCGATGAGCTTTCGCCCTCGGGCAGCGACTGCGGCTGCGCGACCTATATCGACCGCCAGCTCGCCAGCGCCTGGGGCGGCGGCGCCAAGATGTACCGCGCCGGTCCGTTCGTGAAGGGTAAGCCCGAGCAGGGCTATCAATTGCCGCTGACCCCGGCCGAGTTCATGAGCACCGGCATCGCCGCGGCCAATGCCTGGTCGCGCAAAACCTATGGCCACGACTTCGACCGCCTCGATGCGGAGAAACGCATCGAGGCCTGCAAGGCCATGCAGGAGGGCAAGGCCGCGTTCGAGAATTTCAACGCGCGCGCCTTCTTCGCCCGCTTGCTCACCCTCACCATGGAGGGCTTCTTCGGCGATCCGATCTATGGCGGCAACCGCAACAAGGCGTCGTGGCGGATGCTGCAATTCCCCGGCTTGCCTGCCACCTACGCCAACCTGATCGATGAATATCGCGACAAGCGCTACGTCGCCGAGCCGCAGTCGATCGCGGACTTTTCGTAAAGGGAGGGCGACATGGCGACGCGATTGAAGGACGTCGATGCGGTCACGATCGGGCTCGGCTGGACCGGCACGATCCTGGCG
>JASHQO010000389.1 GCA_030039105.1 Xanthobacteraceae bacterium | reverse complement strand
TCCGGCGCTGCGTTGCGGACGCGTCCCGGTTGCTGCCGCTATCCACCGCCGGCGGTACGGTCGTCGTAGGCCAATGTTCCCGCCTGCATTGTTGCGGTCACTTTGATATTGACACCGGTCTCCTAATATGAATATAAGAGCAAGCTCGCTCGGTGAGGGCGTTTCTAGAGACGATCCCGGAAATCGGAGCGAGCGCGGTTCCCGCGGGCGGCTTCGTAACCCGCTCCCGGGCGGCTTCGACGAGAAACGCCCGTCCGGCACTACGACCGGTACTGCGAGGAAACTCGCTGGACTGGGACAGGTCAGATGCAGGTAACACCTGATGACGCCGGGTCCCAGGAAGCGCGTGGCTGAAGCTGAGCGGTGGCGTTCGTTCGCTGCCGCAAGTGCCGCGGCGGAGCGCCGGTAGGCGAGCGCGCCCCGAAATGGCGCGTGCCGCGCCCGACAGCGCGGTCCATAGGTTTGCGTCTATCAGTGCTCCGCCCCCTCACGCTTTTTCGCGAGGGCAGAAGTTACGAACGGGTGAGATTGAAAGAGGAAAGACCGAAAAGAAAAAGCGAACGGAAATAAATCTCAAGATCGTCCCACCGTCATTGCGAGCGAAGCAAGCAGAGTAATCCAGGCCCCTCCCTCCCCCGCTTGCGGGTGGGATGGCTTGGTCGCGGAGCTTGTCATCGGGCCGGCCACTTCGGACCGGACCCGTTGGCTCCTCGCAATGACGGAGCATCCCCTTCCACGCCATTGCGGGGGAGCGTAATCAATTGCCGACGCTACAGCGGAGACCCGTCCTTGCACGCCAACGAAAACCTCACGACCGAACGGCCCACCTTCGTCACCCATCTCGAATGTTCCATGACTGGGGAACGGCACGATGCCGACGTCGTCCATAATCTGTCGCGGGCCGGCAAGCCATTGTTGGTGCGCTACGACCTCGACGGCGTGAAGAAGGCGCTGAGCAAGGAGGCGCTGGCGCGCCGTCCGGCGGATCTGTGGCGCTATCGCGAGATGCTGCCGGTGCGGCGGGTCGAGAACATCGTCAGTCTCGGCGAAGCGATGACGCCGCTCGTGCCGCTGCCGGCATTGGCGAAGAAGCTGCGCGGCGGCGAAATTCTGGTCAAGGACGAAGGCCGCCTGCCGACCGGATCGTTCAAGGCGCGCGGCCTGGTCATGGCGGTATCGATGGCCAAGGCGTTCGGCATCAAGCACATGGCGATCCCGACCAACGGCAATGCCGGCGCCGCGCTCGCGGCTTATGCCAGCCACGCCGGCATCAAGACCACGATCTTCTGTCCCGAGGATACGCCGGAAGTGAATTTGAGCGAGATCGGCATCCAGGGCGCCGAGGTGTATCGCGTCAACGGCCTGATCGACGATTGCGGCAAAATCGTCGGCGAGGGCAAGGCCAAGGTCGGCTGGTTCGACGTCTCGACCTTGAAGGAGCCGTATCGCATCGAGGGCAAGAAGACGATGGGGATCGAGCTTGCCGAGCAGCTCGGCTGGACCGTGCCGGACGTCATCTTCTATCCGACCGGCGGCGGCACCGGCCTGATCGGCATGTGGAAGGCGTTCGCCGAGCTCGCAGCGATCGGCTTCATCGGCGCAAAGCGCCCGCGCATGGTGGCGGTTCAGGCGGCCGGCTGCGCGCCCATGGTGCGCGCTTATGAAAGAGGCGAGGAGCACGCGCCGCGCTGGGAGGACGCTCACACCATCGCCGCCGGCATCCGCGTGCCGCAGGCGATCGGCGATTTTCTGATTCTTCGCGCGGTGCGCGAGAGCGGCGGTTTTGCCATCGCGGTATCGGACGACGCCATCGCCGCGGGCCTCGCCGAGGTCGCGCGCGACGAGGGATTCTTGATGTGCCCGGAAGGGGCGGCGACTTACGCCGCCTATAAGCAAAGCCTTGCCGACGGCCGCGTCAAACCAGGCGACCGGGCGGTGCTGTTCAATTGCGCCACCGGGCTCAAATATCCGCTGCCGCCGATCAAGCGCACGCTCGATCGCTTAAAGCCGATCGATTATTCGCAATTCAGCGCGAGCGCGCCATGAAGACCGTGCTGTCCGTCGTTTGCTTCGCCGTCGCGCTGGCCGGCGCCGTGTCCGGTGCAGCCGCCGACGACTATCCGTCGCGGCCGATCACCATGGTGGTGCCGTTTGCCGCCGGCGGCCCGACCGACGTGATCGGGCGCTTGATGGCGGACCACATGGGCCGCACGCTCGGACAAAACGTCATCGTCGAGGACGTCACCGGCGCCGCCGGCTCGATCGGCGTCGGCAAAGTCGCCAAGGCGTCGCCCGACGGCTACACGCTCGGCATCGGCCACTGGAGCACCCATGTGGCCAACGGGGCGATCTACGCGCTGCCCTACGACTTGGTGAAGGATTTCGAGCCGCTCGCGCGGCTGCCGGCCAATCCGATGCTGATCGTCAGCCGCGACACGCTGCCGGCAAAAAACCTCGGCGAGCTCGTCGCCTGGCTCAAGGCCAATCCGAGCGCCACCATCGGCACCGCCGGCGTCGGCTCCGGCTCGCACATTTCCGGCGCTTATTTCGAGGAGCAAACCGGCACTCATCTGCAATTCGTGCCGTATCGCGGCACCGATCCCGCGCTCCTCGACATGATGGCCGGGCGCATCGACGTGATGTTCGATCAGGTGTCGGAGGCGGTGCAGCGGCTGCGCGCCGGCCAGATCAAGGCTTACGCCGTCACCGCCAAGACGCGGCTCGAAGCGCTGCCCGACATTCCGACGGTGGACGAGGCCGGCGTGCCGGGTCTCTACATCAACATCTGGTACGGCCTGTGGGCGCCGAAGGGCACGCCGCGCGACATCGTGCAAAAGCTCAGCGCCGCGGCGATGGCCGCCATGGCCGATGCGGCGGTGCAAAAGCGCTTCGCCGATCTCAGCCTCGACCTGCCGCCGCCCGATCAGCAGACGCCGCAAGCGCTCGGCGCGCTGCAGCGCGCCGAGATCGACAAGTGGTGGCCGATCATCAAGGCCGCCGGCATCAAGGCGGAGTGATCGTCATTGCGAGGAGCAAAGCGACGAAGCAATCCAGTGTGGCGTTTCGGTCTTGATTGCTTCGCTTCGCTCGCAATGACGCTAGCTGAGCAGCGCAACCCGTCCGGTTTTCAATTCGTAGACCGCGCCGACGACGCGGATCTTCTTGTCGTCGGCCGCGGCTTTGAGGATCGGCGCCGCCGCCTTGAGCTTGTCGACGTTGAGCGAAACGTTGCTGCGGATGGCGTTGGCGAGCATGTCGCCGGGCTTGTCCTTGACGGCATCGACGGCCGGCTTCAGTGCGGCGACCAGCGAGGGCAAGTGGCCGGGCAGCGCCGTGCCGTCCTTGACCGATTTGATGGTGGCGTCGACTGCGCCGCAGGCGTCGTGGCCCAGCACCATGATCAGCGGCGTGTTGAGCACCGCCACCGCGTATTCGAGGCTGGCGACGATGTCGTCGTTGGCGAAATTGCCGGCGACGCGGCAGACGAAGACGTCGCCGCGGGCGGTGTCGAAGCACAGCTCCGGCGCGATGCGCGAGTCGGCGCAGCTCAGCACCGCGGCGAACGGATTTTGTCCCGCGCTCAGCGCTTCGCGTTCATGCTTGAAATCGTGCCGAGCGGTGAGTCCGTCGACGTAGCGGGTATTGCCCTTCATCAGGCGATCGAGCGCCGCGTCGGGCGACAGCACGTTGCCGGGCTTCGGCGGCTCCTTGGCGAGCGCGCCGCGCGGCGCCAGCGCCAAGCCGGCGGCGGCGACGCCCGCCACCTGCAAAAAATTTCGCCGCGCCAACGTTGCGTGCCGGCCCGGCGTTGCACAGAATTCGCACATCGTTGCCTCCAAAAGCCCGCCGCCAAAACAAATTCGTTTGCCACCGGCCGGGGGATTCCGTCAATGCGCGCCCGCACTTTATCGTTTGGCGTCGTTGCCGCGGCCTTAACGGCGCGTTCCGCCATTGCGAGCGAAGCGAAGCAATCCAGCGCTGCGATTCGGCTTTTTCCAAAACGCGCCGCGAGGAGCCGACGGATCCGGCCCGAAGCGGCCGGCCCGATGATAAGTTCCGCGACGAAGCGCTCCGGCGCGACGCCGCCGTTCTGGATTGCGTCGCTTCGCGCGCAATGACGAGGCTCCGTTGGCTCCTCGCAATGACGAGTGCGACTCTAATCCGGCTTGATGCCGGCGTCCTTGATTACCTTGCCCCACTTCGCGGTCTCGCTGGCGATGAACTTGCCGAAGTCCGCCGCCGAGCCGCCTTGAACGACGACGCCGATATCGATCAAGCGCTGCTTGATCGCCGGTTCGGCCAGCGCGGCGTTGATCTGCTTGTTGAGCGTGGCGATGATGTCGGCCGGCGTCCCGGTCGGCGCGCCCATGCCGAGCCAGCCTTCGGCTTCGTAGCCGGGCAGGACGTCGGACAACGCGGGAATATCGGGCAGCGCGTCGAGGCGCACCTTGGTGGTCACCGCGAGCGGCCGCAGCTTGCCGGCCTTGATCTGCGGCAGCGCGGTGGGCGTGACGTCGAACATCAACTGCACCTGGCCGGCCAGCATGTCGGCGACCGCCGGCGTCGAGCCACGATAGGGCACGTGCACGATGTTGAGGCCTGTCATCGCCTTGAACAATTCGCCGGCGAGATGCTGCGGGCCGCCGACGCCGGCCGAAGCCATGCTGATCTTGCCCGGATTGGCCTTGGCATAGGCGATGAATTCCGCAACGGTCTTGGCCGGCACCGATGGATTCACTTCCATGATCAGCGGCGCGATGCTGATCTGCCCGATCGGCGCGATGTCGCGGATGAAATTGAAGGCCAGCTCGGGATAGAGCGCCGGGCTGATGGCGTTCTGCGAATTCACCGTGAGCAGGGTGTAGCCGTCGGCCGGCGAACGCACCACGGCCTCGGTGCCGATATTGCCGCCGGCGCCGGGCTTGACGTCGACGACGAAGGGCTGGCCGAGGTGCTCGGACAAATATTGTCCGATCAGGCGGGCGTGAATGTCGGTCGAGCTGCCGGCGGCCTGCGGCACGACGAGATGCACCGGATGCGACGGATAGGTATCGGCCCGCGCCAGACGCGCGACTGCCGGCATCGCGGCCGCCGACACGGCCAATTTCAGCAGTCCGCGGCGGGCAATTGTCATGGCGCTTTCCCTGGAGTTTCCTGCGCTTCCTTGGCGTTTCGTCGCGTAATCCTTAGATAGCTTTTACCGCACTATACTATCGTCGAATCGTTCGGAAGGGCCAAAGACGTGACCAAGTCGCGGCATTTCGCATCATGAGCGCAACGCTATCGGCAATCCCGATCGTCGACGTTCGCGATGGCGGACCGCTGCGCCACGCGCGGCAGAGCGCCGTCGAGGCGCGCGCCTTGCGCGACGCTTGTCTCGGCTTTTTTCCGCGTGCGGTGTCTCCGCTGCTGCCGGCGCTCGACCGGGCGGCGCGGCGCTGGCTCACGGCGTCGCGCTCGCCCTATGTGGCAGAGATCGGGCAGATCGCCGCCGCGCTCGATATCTCCGGCGTCTGGCTGCTCAACGCCTCGTATCAGTGGGGCTGCACGTCACGGGCGCTGCTGCAGGACGGCGTGCCGTGGATCGTCCGCACGCTCGATTGGCCGTTCCGGGGCCTCGGCCGCCATGTCGCGGTGACGCAGATGCGCGGTGCGGCCGGCGATTTCTTCAGCGCCACCTGGCCGGGCTATGTCGGTACGCTCACCGCAATGGCGCCCGGCCGCTTTACCGCCTGCATCAATCAGGCGCCGATGTGGCGCCGCACCGCCCATCAATGGCTGCGGCCGTTCGACTTTGCCGCCAATGCGCTGAACATTTTTGCCCGCGTGCGTCACATGCCGCCCGATCAGCTACTGCGGCAGGTGTTCGAGACCTGCAAGGATTTTTCTGACGCGCGGCGCGCCTTGGAGACGACGCCAGTGGCGCGGCCGGTGATATTCATCCTGGCCGGCTGCGCTGCCCACGAGCGCTGCATCATCGAGCGTACCGAGACCGATTTCATCACCCGCGAGCACGACCTGTGCTGCGCCAACGATTGGGTACCGAGCCGTCCGGGCTGGGAAGGCCGCATCAGCGCCAAGCGTTTCCTGGTCTCTTCGTTTATGGAGGCGACCGATCACAGCCGGCACAAGCGCGATGCGCTGGCGAATTGGGACGGCCGCGTGGCCGAGGACGGCTTCGATTGGGTCTGCGCGCCGGTGCTCAATCCCTACACGCGACTTGCGGTCGCCATGAGCCCGGCAGCCGGCACTTTGCGCGTCGTCGGCTACGAGCTTGCCGGCGACGTCCTGCCCGAGCCGGTGACGCAAGTGTGCGAGGTCGCGCCGGTCGCGGCGTAGTCTCGTCATTGCGAGCGAAGCGAAGCAATCCGGCGCTGAGCTGCGGCACTGGATTGCTTCGCCGCTTTCGCGCTTGGCAATGACGGCGCCTGGCAATGACGGCGCCTGGCAATGACGGCGGCTGGCGATTTGCAGGATATTTCGCAATTTCCTAGCATGCGGTCTCGCTAGGGGATAGGGCAGCTAAAGAAATGAAATTAGTCGATCTCTCCGATGCCGCGCGCGGCATCGTTCATTCCTGACCGGGCAAGCGAGGCAAGAAATCATGCCGAAGATCAAAACCGCCGACGGCACCAACCTCTACTACGAGGAAGTCGGCACCGGCACGCCGGTCGTGTTCGTCCATGAATTCGCCGGCGATTATCGGCAGTGGGAGCCGCAGATGCGCTACTTCGCGCGCACCAATCGCTGCGTCACCTATAGCCAGCGCGGCTATCCGCCGTCCGACATTCCCGACGATCCGGCGCGTTATGGCCAGGACATCGCGCGTGCCGACGTTGTCGCGCTGATGGACGCGCTCGGCATCGAGAAGGCGCACGTGGTCGGCCACTCCATGGGCGCTTACACCGCGGTGCATGTCGGCTTGCGTCATCCGGATCGCTGCATCTCGGTGGCCGCGGCCGGCTGCGGCTGGGGCTCGCTGCCCGATCCGGCGCAGCGCGACGCCATGCGCAAGATGGCGCTCGAGACCTCGACGATGTTTCTGGAAAAGGGCATGGCGGAAGCGGCAAGAATCTACGGCGCCGGCCAGATGCGCCAAACTCACAAGCACAAGGACCCGCGCGGCTACGCCGAGTTCATCCGCATGCTGTCGGAGCACTCGGCACAGGGCCACGCGCTGACCATGGCGATGCTGCAGAGCAAGCGGCCGAACCTTTGGGACCTCGAGCCGGAGCTGAAGACATATTCCGTGCCGCTGCTCATCATCGTCGGCGACGAGGACGAGAGCTGCCTCGACGGCAGCGTCTTCCTCAAGCGGACGGCGCCGACTGCGGGGCTTCTGGTGGTCCCGCGCGCCAGCCACACTATCACCAGCGAAGAGCCGGCCGCGGTCAATGCGGCGCTCGCCGAGCTGTTCGCCGCCGCCGAAGCCGGCCGCTGGATGGCGCATCGCGCGCCGGCCAACGCGTGAGGAAGACGCGATGATCACCGGTCCGACCGCGCTTGCTTTCGCCGCCGCATTTGCGGGCGCTGCGTACTATGTCAACGAAGCCGAGCAGCCGGCGCGTTTGGCGCTCGACGACGCGAGCCTCTTGGCGCAATGGAAGCTCGGCTACGCCCGTGCCACCAAGATGCAGGCAGGTCTCGCCTTGCTGTCGGGCATCTTCGGCGTGGTTGCCGCCTTCCAGAGCGGCGACTGGCGGTGGTGGCCGGGCGCGATCCTGATCCTGGCGAACTGGCCCTACACGCTCCTCGTCATCAAACCGGTCAACGATCAGCTCAACGCGATGGAGAAGGGCAAAGCCGGCGCCGCGTCGCGCGCGCTAATCGTGAAATGGGCGCGCCTGCACGCGGTCCGCACCGCGCTCGGCATTCTGGCGACCGGCGCCTTTATCTGGCCGATCGCAATGCCGCAGTAATCCGCGACTGGTTTCCC
This sequence comes from Xanthobacteraceae bacterium, assembly GCA_030039105.1. Classification (GTDB taxonomy): domain Bacteria; phylum Pseudomonadota; class Alphaproteobacteria; order Rhizobiales; family Xanthobacteraceae; genus BOG-931. The sequence continues at coordinate 504 of JASHQO010000389.1, read as the reverse complement.
GGATGCGGTGCACCATGAAATGTTGCACCGCCGATGCCGGATCGTCACAGACTCGGCACAGCGCGCGGCGAGCTTGCGAAGGTCCCGGGTCTGCAGCGCATCACGCTGCGCTGCGCCCGGCAAGCCTGCGTTGCTATTTGGCGTCGTGGAAGATGATGCCGAGCGTATGGCGGTGGCCGGAGCGGATGCGGCTGACGCCGTGACGCAGGTTGACGCGATAGGTGCCCTTGGTGCCTTGCACCGGCCGATGCTGCACGGCGAAGATGACGGCGTCGCCTTGCTGCAGCGAAACGACCTCGGCGCGGCTCTGCAGCCGCGGCCGCTGCTCGGTGATGACGAATTCGCCGCCGCTGAAATCGCGACCCGGCGCCGACAACAGGATCGTCGCCTGCAGCGGGAAGACCAGCTCGCCGTAAAGGTCCTGATGCAGGCAATTGTAGTCTCCGGCGGCGTATTGCAGCAGCAGCGGCGTCGGGCGCGTCTGGCCGGACTTGTGGCAGGCCT
>JASHQO010000388.1 GCA_030039105.1 Xanthobacteraceae bacterium | reverse complement strand
GCCGTCAGATCTGCGGCAATATCGCTGCAAAGAAAGCGGTCGCCACGGCGAGCGCGATCACGGCCAACAGCGCCAGTCCTAAAATCTCGAGGCCGGCAAACCGCCCCGACGTGATGTCCGAGTGCATCATCGAAGCTCTCCCGCGGTCACCGATTTTTTTGACGCCGCGCGCCGTCCGGACCGCAACGATCCCGGCCTGCGTTGGCCTTCAGCCAACGCCGCCGCGGGCAAAACTTCTACTGAACGTTGGGAGGCTCGGCGCTATACCAAGGTGTAGGGCCGGCACGGCCGCGCCGATGGGACCCGGAACGTTCCGGTCACGCCATTTCCGGCAGCCGATCCAGGAGCTTATCGAGGGTGATCGGATAGTCGCGCACGCGCACGCCGGTAGCGTTGTAGATGGCGTTGGCGACGGCGGCGCCGACGCCGCAGATGCCGAGCTCGCCCACCCCTTTGGCCTTCATCGGCGACGAGATCGGATCGGTCTCGTCGAGGAAGATCACGTCCTGATGCGGAATGTCGGCGTGGACCGGCACCTCATAGCCGGCCAGATCGTGGTTGACGAAGAAGCCACGGCGCTTGTCGACGACGAGCTCTTCCATCAGGGCGGCGCCGGCGCCCATGGTCATGGCGCCGATCACCTGGCTGCGCGCCGATTTTGGATTGAGGATGCGGCCGGCGGCGCAGACCGCCAGCATGCGCCGCAGCCGGATCTCGGCGGTTGCGGCATCGACGGCGACTTCGACGAAATGGGCGCCGAAGGTCGATTGCTGATAGGTCTTGTCGAGCTCGCCGTATTCGATGGCGTCCTCGGCGGCGAGGCCGCGCTCGCCCGCGGCTTCGGCAAGCGCCACGCTGCGATTGCCGGAGCGGACTTCGCCGTCGACGAACGCCACATCGGGAGAATTGAATCCGAGCTTGCGCGCCACCGCTTCGCGGAGCTTGACGCAGGCGGCGTAGACGCCCGAAGTCGAGTTGTTGGCGCCGAACTGGCCTCCCGAACCGCATGACACCGGAAATGCCGAGTCGCCGAGCCGCACCACGACCTTGTCGAGCGACACGCCCATCATCTCCGCCGCGGTCTGCGCGATGATGGTGTAGCTGCCGGTGCCGATGTCGGTCATGTCGGTCTCGACCGTGACGATGCCGCGATCGTCGAGCCGCACCCGCGCTCCCGACGGCGCCAGAAGATTGTTGCGGAACGCGGCGGCGACGCCGAGGCCAACGAGCCAGCGGCCGTCGCGGGTCTTGCCGGGCGCGGGGTTGCGCTTGCTCCAACCGAAGCGATCGGAGCCGATGCGCAGGCACTCGATCAGTTGGCGTTGCGAGAACGGCCGCTGCGGATGCTCGGGATCGACTTGAGTGTCGTTGCGAATCCGGAACTCGATCGGGTCGAGATTGAGCTTCTCCGCCATCTCGTCGATGGCGATCTCCAGCGCCATCATGCCCGGCGCCTCGCCCGGGGCGCGCATGGCATTGCCTTCGGCAAGGTCGAGATGGGCGGTCCGCATCGCGGTCATGCGGTTCTTGCCGGCATAGAGCAGACGCGTCTGGCCAACGGCGGTCTCGGGATCGCCGCCCGGCAGGTTGCCCGACCAACTCTCGTGGCCGATGGCGGCGATCTTGCCGTCTTTTGTCGCACCGATGCGGATGCGCTGGATCGTCGCCGGCCGGTGCGTGGTGTTGTTGATCATCAACGGCCGCGGCAGCGCCACTTTCACCGGCCGCTTGGCGGCGCGCGCGCCGAGCGCAGCGAGCAGCGCGTCGGCGCGCAGAAACAATTTGCCGCCGAAGCCGCCGCCGATATAGGGCGAGACGAGCCGCACCTTCTCCTTGCCGATGCGGAGCGTCTTCGCCATGTCGGTCGTGCCCCAGTCGATCATCTGGTTCGACGTCCAGACGGTGAGCCTGTCGCCGTCCCAGGCCGCGATCGACGCGTGCGGCTCCATCATCGCGTGCGACTGATCGGGCGTGCTGTAAGTCGCGTCGAGCCGAACCGGTGCCTTGGCAAAGGCGCCGGCAAAATCGCCGGCGGCGGTGTCGGCCGGGCCGCCGAAGCTGGGCTCGAGCTTGATCGCGGCGTCCTTCGCTGCCGCAAGATCGAACGCGCCTTTGGCCGGAACATAATCGACGCGAACGAGCTGCGCGGCAGCGCGCGCTTGTTCGAAAGTTTCGGCGACGACGAGGGCGATCGCCTGATGATAGTGCTGGATGTCGGGCCCGCCGAACAGCCTGGCGACGTTGAATTCGCCTTTGTCGAGCTTGCCGGCATTTTGCGCGGTGACGACGGCAAGCACGCCGGGCGCGGCCGCGGCGTCCTTCAGGTCTATCGAGGCGATGCGGCCTTTGGCGATGGCGGAGCCGACCACGTAGCCGTAGGCCTGGTTCGGCACGACGTCGTGCCGCTCGTAAGCATAAGGCGCGGTGCCGGTGGCTTTCAGCGGACCGTCGATGCGGTCGGTGGGCCGGCCGACGACTTTGAGCCGGTCGATCGGATTGAACGTGGCGGGGGCGTCGAATTTCATGGCTCAAGCCCTGGCGTCGCGCAGCACTGCGCCGAGGGTGCGCTCGACCAGCGGCAGCTTGAACGCGTTCTCACGGGTCGGCTTGGCATCGGCCAGCAAGGCTGCCGTGACCGCCTTGGCGCCGCGCGGCAGCTCGGCTTCCGCCGCCGCGACACGCCACGGCTTGGGCGCGACGCCGCCGAGCGCGACGCGGCCGGTGCCGTCGCGCTGCACGATGGCGCCGACCGAGACCAGGGCGAAGGCATAAGACGCGCGGTCGCGCACCTTACGATAGATGTGCGCGCCACCGACCGGTTTTGGCAGGGACACGGCGCTAATCAATTCGCCCGACTCCAGCACATTCTCGACGTGCGGTGTCTCGCCCGGCAGCCGATAAAGCTGTGCGATCGGAATGCGACGCGTGGTACCGTCGGCGCATACCGTCTCCACCGTCGCGTCGAGCGCCATCAGCGCCACGGCCATGTCGCTCGGATAGACCGCAATGCAGGCGTCGCTGACGCCGACCACGGCATGCGCCCGGCTGAAGCCGCCGAGCGCGGCGCAGCCGCTGCCGGGTTTGCGTTTGTTGCACGGTTGGTTGGTGTCGTAGAAATACGGACAGCGCGTGCGCTGCAGCAGGTTGCCGGCGGTGGTCGCCTTGTTGCGCAATTGCCCCGACGCACCGGCGAGCAAGGCGCGGGCGAGCAGGCCATAGTCGCGCCGCACCCGTTGGTCGGCGGCGAGATCGGTGTTGCGCACCAGCGCGCCGATGCGAAGCCCGCCATCGGCCGTCGCTTCGATCTTGTCGAGCGCCAAGCCGTTGACGTCGATCAGGTGCGCCGGCGTTTCGATCTCGAGCTTCATCAGGTCGAGCAGGTTGGTGCCGCCGGCGATGAATTTGGCGCCGGCGATGCGTGCCGCGGCCGCGGCCGCTTCGGCAGGCGAAGCCGCGCGCTCGTAGGTGAAGGACTTCATGACGTCCTCCCGGCGACCTCGGCGATCGCATCGAGAATGTTCGAGTAGGCGCCGCAGCGGCAGATATTGCCGCTCATCCGCTCGCGCAGCTCGATCGCCGTCAATTGCGGCGGCGCGGTCAAATCGGCGCTGACATGGCTCGGGATGCCGGCCTTGATCTCGTCGAGCGCCGCGACCGCCGAGCAGATCTGGCCGGGCGTGCAATAGCCGCATTGATAGCCGTCGTGCTTGACGAACGCCGCCTGCATCGGGTGCAACTTTTGCGGGGTGCCCAGTCCCTCGATGGTGGTGATGTCGTCGCCCTCGTGCATCACCGCGAGCGTCAGGCAGGAATTGATCCGCCGCCCGTCGACCATCACCGTGCAGGCGCCGCATTGGCCGTGGTCGCAGCCCTTCTTGGTGCCGGTGAGATGCAGGTGCTCGCGCAGCGCGTCGAGCAGCGTGGTGCGGGTGTCGAGGTCGAGGGTGCGGGCCTCCCCGTTCACCACGAAAGACACTTTAGCCATTTTGGGCTCTCCATTGCGGCATGTCCGCGTTGGCAATATGTGGCGCCGTCGTGACCGCTGTGGAAACGGTCGCTCCCGTAAAATCGCGCCGGTGCAATCCGTATTCAACGATGCTGCGCATCTTGCGTTCCAAGCGGCTCAGCCCCGGTATTGCACGTCGCTGACCTTTTCCATCCAGTCGACGACCTTGCCGTTTTGCACTTCGGCGATGGCGATGTGCGTCATCGCCGTGGTCGGCGACGCGCCATGCCAATGTTTCTCGCCGGGCGGAAACCAGACCACGTCGCCAGGTCGGATTTCCTCGATCGGTCCGCCCTCGCGCTGCACCCGGCCGAACCCCGACGTCACAATCAATGTCTGACCGAGCGGATGGGTGTGCCAGGCGGTGCGCGCGCCAGGCTCGAAGGTGACGCTGGCACCGCCGACCCGCGCCGGATCGGGCGCGGCAAACAGTGGATCGACGCGCACCGTGCCGGTAAACCAGTCCGCCGGCCCCTTGCCGGACGGCTGCGAGCCGTTGCGTTTGATGTCCATGGCGGCATCTCCTTTTTGGCTTGTCGGACAGCATTTAGGACCGCGCCTGCCGTGCGATTAGCCGCTATAATCGGCATGGACTTATGAGCAGGAGCCATAAATGCAGCGCGGACATCTCGATGACCTCGCCGCCTTCGTGGCGGTCGGACGCGAGCAGAGCTTTACCAAAGCCGCAGCCAAGCTCGGTGTCTCGCAGTCGGCGCTTAGCCACACCATGCGCGAACTCGAAGCGCGCTTGGGCGTGCGCCTACTGACCCGCACCACGCGCAGCGTCGCACCCACCGAAGCCGGCGAGCGGCTGTTGCACACGCTCGGTCCGCGGTTCGAGGAGATCGACGTCGAGCTCGCCGCCTTGAGCGAGCTTCGCGACAAACCCGCCGGCACCGTTCGCATTTCATCGACGGAGTATGCGGCCGACGCCATTCTGCTGCCGAAACTCGGAAAGCTGCTGCGCGAATATCCGGACATCAAGATCGAGATCGCCGTTGACTACGGTTTGACGGACATCGTGACGCAACGCTACGACGCCGGCGTGCGCAGCGGCGAGCAGGTCGCCAAGGACATGATCGCGGTACGCATCGGGCCGGACACACGCATGGCGGTGGTCGGCGCGCCGTCGTATTTCAGGACGCGGCCGGAGCCGAAGCGGCCGCAGGAGCTGGTCGGGCACAATTGCATCAATCTCCGCCTGCCTACCCACGGCGGGCTGTATGCCTGGGAGTTCGAAAAATCCGGCCGCGAGTTGAAAGTGCGCGTCGACGGCCAATTCACCTTCAACACCACCGCGCAGATGCTCAACGCCGCGCTGTCCGGCTTCGGCCTGACCTATGTGCCGGAAGGCCTCGTCGCGCCGTATATCGCCAAGGGCCGCCTCAAGCGCGTGCTGGCCGATTGGTGCCCACCGTTTTCCGGCTATCACCTATGGTACCCGAGCCGGCGGCAAAGCTCGGCAGCCTTCGCGCTGGTGGTCGAGGCGCTACGCTATCGGGCATAATCCAGCCCGCGTGCTCAGACCCGGTCGTACCCTGGCTTCTTATAGATTTCCTCAAGCTTGCCGAGGATATCCGGGTTATAGACTTTATCCATCCACTGGCTAGGCGCGACTTCTTCGATGCCGACCGAGACCGACTCTTCGCCGTAGTCGAGGACGCGCATCACCGCGCCGGTTATCTCCTGGGCCAGTTTGTTTTTCTGCGCCTCCGATTTGCCGGGCCATAGCTTTACGATGACGTGAGGCATTGTCGGCTCCTTTGACGATTCGCAACAAAGAGGCGCAGTGCGACCGCCGCCGAACCGAGCGCGATCAATGCACTGACCAGGAACGCGACGCCGAGACCAAAGCGGCCGGCGATCAGACCGAGCGCTGGGCTGCCGAAGCCAAGCGCCACATCGAGGAACACGGTGTAGGCGCCCATGGCGAGACCCCGGCTTTGCGGTGGCGCGCGACGCACGGCTTCGACACCAAGTCCGGGATAGACCAGCGAATAGCCGAAGCCGGTCAGCGCCGCGCCGGCCGCGGCAGCGGCTCCGCCGGATGCGAGCCAAATGAGCGACAGGCCGGCGGCTTCGATCAGCACGCAGATCAGCGCGACCCTGGCGCCGCCGAGCCGGTCCGGCGTATGGCCGAGCAGCAATCGCGCCAGCACGAGCGCAATCGCAAATGCGCTGAATAGCAACCAGACCGGACTCCAGCCGCGCTGATCGGACAAGAGCGAGCCGAAGGTGAGAATAGCGCCGAAGCCGACGGTACTGAGCGCCGAGCCAAATCCGGGCAGCCAGACGGCGCCGGCCACCGTCAACAGCGAGGGACGCTCGCCACCTTGTGGCGGCACAGCAGATAATCGAGCGACCAGCAATACGGTGACGAGTGGGATCAGCGTCGTCGCCAATGCAACGGCGGCAAAGCTGCCCGCGGCATAAATCGCTGTACCGATCGGCGCGCCAAACGCCAAGCTCGCGAACATCGCCATGCCGATCCAGGCAATGACGCGTCCGGCATTGCTCGCGCCCGCAAGCGCCAGTCCCCAGGCGACGGCGCCGGTGATGATGAAGCTTTCCGCGGCGCCGAGCAGGGCGCGGCCGAATAGCAGGATGGTGACGGAAACGAGGGGTGTCGCGACGAAGGCAAGCGAACCAATGTAGAGGAGCCCTGCGGCCGTTGCTGTCAGCAAGCCTGCGACGACGGCGCGCTTGCAGCCGCGGCGGTCGGCATAATGCCCAGCCCACACGCGCGACAGCAGCGAAGCGCCGAACTGGCTGCCGGTGACGAGGCCGACAACGAAGGTGCCAAGGCCCAGGCGCTGGTGGACATGCAGAGGCAGCACCGGCAAAGCGAGACCGATGATCAGGAAGGCGATCAAGACAATTGCCATGATCGGGATCAGCACCGCGAGCGAGGGAGCTTTCGCAACAGTGTGGATTGGCGCGATGCGGTCGGTTTCAGGCAGTCTATACATGGCAAATGCGTCCGATGGTGACGACGCTGTCATAAGGACAGCGTCATCAGCCGATTAGCCGACAGAATGCGTATGGACTTATGAAATAAATTCATGAATGGTCGGCGCGACGGGGGGCGCCCAACGCTGCGCCACGCCGGGGCGGCCTAAACCGCCGGCTCACAGTCACACGGAGTTATGAGGCGGAACTACAAATTGCCCGGCGCCGTGCGAGCTTTACACGCCGAGCGCGCGGGTCGTGTCGTCGAACAATTCGTCGACCGACAGGCGGCGTGGAATGAGCTTCTGGCGGAAGCAGAAATCGATGATGATCTCCAGGATCGGCCGGCAGGCCTCGACGCCGAAGCGGTACGGATCGAGCGCACCGCCGTCGGGCAGCCCGGCCGCCCGTTTGCTGTCGTGAAGCTGGCGGAAGATGTCCTTGACCGCGTCGGGCCGCGACCGCGACAGCTCCTCGCGGACCACCACCATGTGATTGATCGGCACGCCGCGATGGCGTTCGGCCCATTGCTGAGCCACGGCGTCGGCGTCGGGAATGAGGCGCTTGAGCTTGGGATCGGGCAGCTTGTCGCCGACGATGCCGGCGGCGACGTCGCCGTCGAGCAGCATCTGCGTCAAATCCTTGCCGTTCGCCGCACGCTTGACGATGGCGGGGTCATGGTACTCGGCGACATGCGGATCCTCGAAGGTGATCCACTCGACCTTGTCGATGTCGATGCCGTAGTCGCTCGCCAGGATGCCGCGGACCCAGGTGCCGGTCGTCACCGTATAGGCGCGCACGCCGACCCGCTTGCCGTTGAGCTCGGACGGCTGCAGCGGCCCGCGCTCGGGATTATAGGCGATGGTGTGATGCTGGCCGCGGCTCACCACCACGGCGGGCAGCAGCACATAGGGCTTGCCGTAGGTTTTGGCCTGCAGGTAGGTGACGATGGCCAGCTCGGCGACGTCGTAGGCGGCATCGCGCACCACCTTCTTGAACAGGTTGTTGGCGACCTTGACCTCGACGAAATCGAAGTCGACCAGATCGGAATGAACCTTGCCGCTCTTGAGCGGCGTGGTGTTGGCATAATTGCCCAGCATCGTGGTGAGCTTGAGCTTCGTTGCAGTCGCCATCGGATTTGTCCCCATCACGCGCTACGCGTTGCTTGGCCGGTTGCTTGGTCAGTTGCTTGGCCAATTGCTTGGCCGGTTACTTGGCCAGCGCCGGATAGAGCGTTAACGCGGTCTTGCCGAAAATCCAATCCTGGTCCGACGATTTCGCGAAGGCGAAGGCCTTGCGCGCGGCGCCGAGGATTTCCGGCAGCGTGCCGAGCGAATTCGGAAAATTCGAGCCCCAGGCCATGCGCGAGGCACCGAAAGCGTCGACCACCTTGGCGAAGAACGTTTCCGGCGTGGCCTTGCCCCAACTCTTCGGCGTGACGTTGACCGGCGTGATCTTGAGAAAGACCTGCGGGTACTTGGCCAGCGCGAACAACTCGGCTGCGGCCTTGTAGGGCGGCCCGTCCTCGAATGGCGCCCGCGCCAGGTGATCGATGACCATCGTCACCTTGGGAAAGCGATCCATGATCTGGCGCAGCAGCGGCAGGCCTTCCTGCTTCATCTGCATGCAGACCGGAATGCTCTTGGCCGCCGCGTGCTCCCAGAACGGATAGGTTCTCGGATCCACGAACCAGGTGGCCTGGTCCGGCAAGGTCGAGCCGGTGGTGAACAGGCGCATGCCGGTGCAGCCGCGGCCGAGCCAGTAATCGAACGTCTTCACCGCGTCGGGCGCCAGAAGGTCGATCGAATAGACGCCGGTGAAGCGCGACGGCACCGCGGCGACTGCATCGGCCACATAGCGGTTGTCGTAGCCGTAGGCGGTCGAGGAATGCACGATCGCCGCCTTGTCGACGCCGGCCGCGTCCATGGCCTCGAGCAGGGTCTGATAGGTGGTCGGCCGCTCGCTCGACCAGGTCGATTGCGTGCCGCCGAGCGGCGCCAGCGGGTAGCGCTTGGTATCGGGCGAGACGATGTGCGGATGGATATCGATGACGGGCATGGACATTTCACTCGTGCTGCGGTTTGCGGGACTTATTCACGGATCGACTTAGTTCACGGATCGACTTAGTTCACGGATCGACTTGGTTCACGGATCGACTTGGTTCACGGATCGACTTGGTTCACGGATCGACTTGGTTCACGGATCGACTTGGTTCACGGATCGATTTGGACAAAAACCTGATCGAGTTGCGGGCGCGACGGTATCAGCTTCTGCTGCAGGCTGTAGCTGACGAGCGCCTCGATGCTCGGACGGTTCGCCGCCATGCCGTAGGGCAAAGGATCGCTCATCAGCGAGAGGAACTTGCGATAGCGCTTGTCCTCGACGCCGTCGCCCTGGCCGGCCTTGAGCGCTTCGAGATAGGGCCGCTTCGCCGCAACGAAAGCATCCATCAGCGCGCGCGCCAGCCCAGGATGGCGCTCGATGTGCTCGTCCTTCACCACGATGAGGCCGTGGATCGGATAGATGCCGCTGCGGCGAAACCAGTCGGCCTCGACCTGTTCGACGTCGGCGATCAATTCCGGATAGGTGTCGGCAGCGGCCGGCGCCGCCTTGTCCCAGCCGCTGACCGGCGGACCGGACCGGCCGACGCCGGCCGGCCCGGTGAATCCGGCCTGGATTTCGCCGGCCTTCATCATGCTCTGCAGCGATTTACCCTCCGGCGCGTGCACCACGTTCGGCGGCAGCTTGAGCGCCGTGACATGCTCCTCGTCGTCGACCACCCAGGTCACGTTGGCGGAATCGAGCCCGTATTCGTTGACGAAAATGCCGCGCGTCCACACCCCGGTCGTGACCGAATAGGCGCGCACGCCGACTTTCTTGCCTTCCAGGTCCTTGGGCACCTTGATGCCCGAATCCGGGCGCACCACGAAACCGCCGTGATGAAAGCGCCGCATCAGGAAAATCGGCAGCGCAATGAACGGCGCGCCGAGCGCGCGCGCGATCATGTAGGTGGTTGGCGCCATCTCGCAGACGTCGAATTCGAGGTCGCGCACCATGCGCCGGAACGCGCCGATGATGGGCGACACCTCGATGAAGGCCGGCTGCACGCCGGCAATGCGGACGTCGCCCAATTTCAGGGCCTTGGTATGGCCGTAGCTTGCGATCGCGACGTTCAAGTGCGGCTCGTTCGCCATTTCGTGCTCCGGGGTGTTTGCTGTGATCCGCGCACTGTCGCAAACGCGCGCTACTGTTTCGGGATACCGGCCTTGTCGATGACGTCGCGCCACTTGGCGACGTCGGCCGCCATGCGGTCGTGCATCTGCCGCGGCGTCGTGGCGCGCATGTCGATGCCGAGCCGGCGCGCTTTTTCCTGCAAGTCCGGCGCGGCAACGGCGCGGTTGATCGCAGCCCCGAGCGTCTCGACCACATCGGGAGGCAACCCGGCCGGACCGGCGACACCGTTCCAGCTCGTGACGACATATTGCGTGAGGCCGCTTTCCTTGGCAGTCGGCACGTCGGGCAGCAGCGGGTCGCGATCGTCGCCCGACGTGGCGATGATGCGCAGCTTGCCATCCGGGATCGAACTGCCGAAGCCGGCGTAATAATCGAAGCCGAGATCGACATCGCCACGCAGCAGTGCCGTCACCAGATCGGGCGTGGTGCGGTAGGTAACGATTGCATAGTCCGCGCCCGTCACCTGCTGGAACAGATGCGCCGAAAGGTTTTGCGTGCTGCCCGGATTGATGGCGCCGAGATTGAGCTGGCCCGGATTTTTCTGCGCCGCCTCGACGACGTCCTTGAGCGATTTGTAGGACGAATTGCCCGGCACCGCGAGCAGCATCTCGAAGCTGCCGGCCACCGAGATCGGCGTAAAATCCTTGAGCACGTCGAAGGGCAGCTCCTTGAACAGCGAGGCGCTGATCGACTGGCCGTTGCCGATCTCGCCGAGCGTGTAGCCGTCGGCCGGCGCGCGCAGCACCTCGGTTGCCGACACGATGCCGCCGGCGCCGGGACGGTTTTCGATCACGAATTGCTGCTTGAGCTCCTGGCCGAGCTTGTCGGCGAGGAGCCGCATGGTCAGATCGCCGACGCCGCCCGGCCCATAAGGCACGAACACGCGCACCGGCTTGGCCGGATAATCGGCAGCCGCCTGCGCTTTCCCGGCCAGGATCGTCAACACGGCTGCGCAGGTCATGGCTCCAGCGAGCCAAGCTACGTGCGCCGGTGCAATCGGCGAATGCCTCATGCGTTCTCCCTCGACGGCATCGCCTTACAGCGACGGCTGGCGATGTCCGCGCCCGAAAGTGTGGCGTGGCTGTTCCTAGTCGCATATACGGTGAGCAAGTCAATCGGGCTCGTCCATGACATGACGCCGACCATCATCGTGGAAGACGACGCCTGGGCGCGCCTGATCGGCGTCGTGCTCGATCCGACCACGAGTCGGGAACGCTGGGCGGCATTCGCCGATTTCATGTCGCCCGATCTGCCGGATTTTCGCGGCTGGTGCGGCAAGGTGCAAAAAGCTGCCGCGGCCCTATACCCGAGCGACGTCCGGCTGGTGAGGTCGCAAGACGAGCTGCGGCGCCATCTCGAAGCCGCCGATGCCATCGTCACGGAAGGCCTGAGCGTCGGCGCCGACGAACTTGCCGCCGCGCCGCGACTGCAGGTCGTGCACAAATATGGGCATATTCTGCGCAACATCGATGTCGCTGCCTGCGCCGCGCGCGGCGTCAAGGTGCTGGCCGTGCGGCGCCGCGCCAACATTTCCTGCGCCGAGCACGCCTTCGCCTTGATGCTGGCACTGGCCAGGCGGCTGGAAGACCTCAGCGGCCTGGTCAGTATCGAGCAGCTCCCGGCGGACAAACGGCCGTACCGGCCGTTCGACACCCGCCACACGCCGGGTGCGAACTGGGGCCGCTTCCCCGGCCTGCGGGCGCTCAATGGCAGCACGCTCGGCATCGTCGGATTGGGCGAGATCGGCCGCGAGATCGCGCTGCGCGCGGCAGCGTTCGGCATGACCACCCACTATTTCCAGCGGACGCGGCTGAGCGCGGACGACGAGAAGGCCCTGAACGTGTCCTATCGTCCCTTGGCGCAGGTGCTCGCCGCGAGCGATTGGATCATTCCGCAACTGCCGCTCGACGCTTCCACGGCGGGCCTCATCGATCGCGAACGAATGGCGCTGATGAAGCCCGGCGCCTGCATTGTGAACGTGTCGCGGGCGGAACTGATCGAGCGCGAGGCGTTGCTCGATGCCCTGCGATCCGGCCGGCTCGGCGGTTTCGCGCTCGATCCGCAGTATGAAGAGCCCGGCCGCGCCGACGACGAGCTGCTGTCGTTCGCCAACGTCATCCTGACACCGCACATGGCGGGCTCGCCACGCTTCAACGGATTGGCCGACATCGAAGACGTGATCGCCGGACTGGCCGGCGCGCTCGCCGCCTAGAGCGGGATGAGTTTTGGTCGAATCGTCATTCCGCTCTAGCCGGCGAGCTCCTGGAACGTCATCGGATAGCTGTGCATCCGCCGCGCGCCGTTTTCGGCGATGTGCACGGTCTCGGCGAATACGCATCCGGTATTGCCGGCGTGATATTTCGGATCGAACAGGTCGATGTTGAACGCGAATACCATGCCGGTGCGGAATTCGTCGCCCGACGTCTTCAACGCTTCCTGATCGGCCTTGATGGCGTGATGCCGGTAGCGCGGATATTCCAGCGAGGCGAGGCCGTGGCCGTGAATGCCGGTCTCGCACATGCCGAAACCCGAGTCATGGATCACGTCGCGGACATGATCCATCGCACCTGAAATCGATTTGCCGGGGCCGAACCGCTTCATGCCTTCGTTGAAGGCGGTGACGCAGCCCTCGTAGATGCGTCGCTGCTGCGGCTCCGGCGCGCCGATGCTGAAGGTACGCTCGACGTGGGTGAAGTAGCCGCCGATCTTCGGATGGATCTCGCAAGTGATCAGATCGCCGCGCTCGATCGGCCGCACCGTCGGCAGACGGAAGGGATGCGGCGCCGGATAGCGGTCGCACGCCCACAGGAACAGGGTCGGCTCTTCACCGCCGTTCGCCAGCATGGTCTGCATCATGTCGCCGTATACTTCGGATTCCTTGACGCCGGACCGCGCCTTGTCGCGGCACGTCGTCAGCATCAGGTCGCCGAGCGTTGCGGCCTGCTCCAGGATGCCGATCTCCTCGGCGCTTTTGACGGTGCGCAGGCTCTCGAGCATGTCGCCGAGATTCACCAGTTCGGCCTTGGGCATCAGCTCGACGAGGCGCGCATAGACGCTGTGCGGCAGCCAGCCGTCCGGGTCGAGCGGCCCAGCCAGGCCGTCCATGCCGATCCGACCCGAGGTGAGATTGAGCTCGGCGAGCCGCTGCACGACGGAGTCCGCCCAGGTGCCGCGTCGCGACCGGATGTCGGCGACCCAATCCTGGCTCGCCCGCCAGCCTTCGAGGAAGGTCGGCATCAGCACGAAGCAGGTCGGATCGCCCTGCCGCGGAAACACCAGCACGTTGAACTCGGCGTTGCCGCCGACCGGACAGAGATAGCGCGCGTTCGCGGTGCAGAAATCCCACATCGCCGGCCAACCCCACAGGACAAGACCGTCGAGGCGGCGCGCCTCCATCTCACGGCGCACCAAAGCCCAGCGGCGGTCGCGCTCGGCCAGCGACAGGCGGGGCAGCTCCAGACGTTGACGCATCGGATGTTCCTGACTTTCTGTTCAGCCGCCGCTGGCTTGAATGCGCTTGAGCGCTTCAAGGTAATCGGCAATTGCGCGCTCGACGTCGTACTGCGGCTTGAAGCCGAGCTCGTCGCGGGCACGCGTGATGTCGTAAACCCCATGCGGCTGGTACGGCATGCCGAGAAAATTATGCCCCGGCCCGATCTTGATGTCGGCGCGCGGCAGCATCTTGCGCAGCACCGCGGCGAAATCATTCAAGGTGTGGCCGCTGCCGCTGCCGATATTGTAGACGCGGCTCGGCACCTTGGCGGCGACGGTAGCCAGATAAATGCCGAGCGCGGAATCCTTGTTGTAGACGAAGTCGTCCTTGGCTTCGGCGCCTTCGGGATGATGGAAGGGCCGCCCCAGGAACGGATTTTCCACGATCTGGCTGGTGACGCCCATCTTGCCGTGGCGCGCGGTCTTGCCCGGACCGTAGGTGGTGGCGAAGCGCAGCACGGCGGCGTCGACGCCCATATTGTTGGCGTAATAGAGAACCGTCTGCTCGCCCATCAGCTTGGCGCTATCGTAGATGCGCTGCGGATTCTTCGGCATGTCCTCGGGCACCGGCTTGTAGTGCGGCGGACCGTAGGGACCGTTGAACGGGCCATAGACGCCCTTGGCGCTGGTGTAGACGACGCGGCGCACGTCGAACAGCCGTGCCGCTTCGAGCACGTTGACCGTGCCCATGACGTTGACCTGGATGCTGAGCGCCGGATTGGCCGCCGATACCGCGCCGACGAATCCGGCGGCGTGCACGATGTGGGTCACGCCGTGGCGCTTGATGACGTCGAGCAGTCGCGGCCAATCGAGCACGTCGCCGGCCTCGAAGTCGATGTCGTTTGCGATATCGAAAATCAGCCGATCGTCGCGGTGGCGCGCATAGATCACCGGCCGGTGTCCCTCGCGCACGAACTTCCTGGAGGTTTCGGCACCGATCACACCCATGCCGCCGGTGATGAGAACTTTCACGACGTTTCCTGCCTTGTCCTTGCATCCGCAACGCCCGCTTTCGGCGCGGCAGCAAGCCCGTTTTTCGCACGACGACAGGCCGCGAGCACTGTAGCAAGCGCATGGGCCGTAGTCCAAAAGTGCGCTTTCCCGGCACGGCGTCTTCGTTTAACAACCGCCACCTTGTTCCTGGCCCAACGCACCACATGACCGAACGCGCCGCCGCGCCGGCCAGCTCCGCCGCCCCTGCCGCGCAGTCGAGCCGCTCGTTCGCGGCGATGCGCTACGGCGGTTTTCGCGCCCAGTTCACCACCTACGTGCTGGCGATGATGGCCGACAATATCGAGCACGTCATCAGCTACTGGGTGCTGTTCCAGAAATTTCATTCGCCGGCGTTGGCGGGCTTCGCCGTGCTGTCGCATTGGCTGCCGTTTCTGTTGTTCTCCGTCGCCGCCGGCGCGCTGGCCGACCGCTTCGACCCGCGGCGCATCATCCAGTGCGGCATGGGCCTCTTCATCATCGCATCGTTGGGTTGGAGCTACTTCTTTCTCATCGACAGCCTGCAGATGTGGCAGGCCATGGTGCTGCTGGCGATCCACGGCTGCGCCGGCGTGTTGTGGCAGACGCCGAACCAGATGCTGCTCTACGACATCGTCGGCGCCGCCGATTTGATGAGCGCGGTGCGGCTCAATGCCACGGCGCGCTATCTGGGCGTGCTGGTCGGCCCGGGCGTGGGAGGCGCCATCATGCTGGCGCTCGGGCCCGCCCACGGCATGGTGCTCAACACCGTGTTCTATCTGCCGCTCGTGGTGTGGTTGGTGAACGCGCCCTATGGCCCGCGCTTTCGCGCCGGCGCGCCGCGCCCGGCACGCGCGGTGCGCGGCCTGTCCGACATCGTCCACACGGCGCGTGACATCGCGCACCATCCCGTGATCGTGTCGATGACCATGCTGGCCGGAGCTGCATCGTTCTTCATCGGCAACGGCTATGGCGCGCAGATGCCGGGCTACGCCAACGATCTCGGCCACGGCGATCCCGGTCTCTCCTACGCCGTGCTGCTCGGCGCCGACGCCGCGGGCGCGTTCGCCGCCGCCATGATCCTCGAGGGCAAGGCGCTGCTGCGGCCACGCGCCAAGACCGCGATGACGCTCGCCATCATCTGGTGCGCGGCGCTGACGGGCTTCGCCATGGCGCACAACTATCTGCTCGCGGTGGCGCTCCTCTTCCTCGCCGGCTTCTTCGAGCTCGCCTTCAATACGATGGCGCAGACGCTGGTGCAGCTCAACGCGCCGCCGGACATGCGCGGGCGCGTCATCGGCCTGTTCAACATGGCGAGCCTGGGGCTGCGCGCCTTCAGCGGCGTCTCGGTCGGCCTCGTCGGCAGCCTGATCGGCATTCACTGGTCGCTTGCCGCTGCAGCCCTGGCGATGCTGGCGGCGACGGTGAGCTTGTTGGCGCTTGCCGACTGATGGCGCTGCGCCAACCGCAGCCAAAACACAAAACAGAAGCGGGAAATAGTTCCGGGCGGAGACATTCTCGCCGCAAACCCGGCCACCGCTACGGCGTTACTTCGGCGTTACGATCCACAGCACGTGTAATCAACTCACTTATCGCTTGCGGGTGCGGTACGATTGTGCCCTGAGTCGGGCTTCACCGCCGAGTTGTGACGCTCATCGAACAAGGTTCCGTTGAAGCGCTATCTGAGCAGAGGTTGATGGCGTGAAATTTTTGCTTTGGGGGCGAGAATCGCGCGGCATGACGCAGCCTGCCTCGGTCGTGGCGGCTGCGCCCCGGCAGCCGGCAGTGACATGTACCCATCTCTTGTCGTTACCCAGGTTGGGAGCTCCGGGCGCGCAGTGGGACGGCATCGAGGGCCTCGCTCTGGTGGAATCCGGACCGTCATCGGTCGTCGACGGGCAGCCGGCTTTACAGCTTCGAGCGACCCCGGCGACGGGCAGGCATCGTCTCGGCATTACGTTCCAGGGCCTGGCGCCGAACCAGACTTATCGCGTGACCGTCGCGATCAAGGCTGCGGCCCTGGAGCACATGATCCTCGACGTCCGCGACGGAACGAACGACGCTACCCGAATCGTTTCCTTCAACCTCGATCCGCGCCAAGCAGACGCGCCGGACGATCTGCCGTACGACTTGAACGTCGTCGACGGGTGGCTCCAGCCGTCCGTCGACGCGTACAGCGCCGACGGCACGCTGGTCGTCTACACGGGACTGTGCAATGCCGGCGGCGACGCGGAATTTCCCGGTGACGGCCGGACCGAAATCACGTTCGGCGGCGTGCGGGTGGCGCCGATCGACGCCGCCGAGATCATGCATGCACGAACGACGGCGACCCTCCGGCATTTTGTCGTCACCCGGTTCGGCATCGGTGTGCACAATGAGAATTGGTATCGCGGCGCGCTCGACCTGTTCGAGGCCATCACCTATCCCTCGTTGTGCGCGCAGACACGGCAAGACTTCACCTGGCTGGTCGTCGTCGACAGGAAAATTCCAGAGTCGGCGTTGCAACGGCTGCGCCAGGTCAGGAGCCACGGGCGTGACTTCCACATTGTGCCGCTCGATCTCACCACCATCCGGCACGTGCGCCACGGTTGTTTCGACCACGTATGGCACCGCTGCCAGGATTACATCATCGAGCAGCGCCTGCTCACCGACCCTTCCGAATATCTCATCACCTCCTCCATCGACGGCGATGACGCCTGGCGTCGCGATATGGTCGAGCTGGTCCATGGCCATCTCAGGCCGGAGCTGGCGCGCCTGGTGGCCGACGAACGCAGCCGGTCTGCCGTGGTGCGCCATACCTGCGGCCAGGTCCTGACTTTCCCCCGCGGCCTGCAGTGGTTTGCCCAAGCCGACGTGGTGCAACCTCTCGACTACGAATTCATCGGCATGTCGGTATTCGTTCTGGCGCGCTTTTCCTCGGGTATATCGGTGTTGTCGAGCCGCCACTCCGCCTGGGCCGCCATGGCGCATGCGTTGATGTTCAACGAGAGGAAGCTGCACCTCGATCGTCCCATGTGGGCGTACGTACGTCACGACCGCACCCAGGTCGCTTGGCAAATCGATACGGCGGTGAGCGACCCGGTCTGCGATGAGACGCTGCATGCCGATTTCGGCATCGACTTCGCCAAGATGGCAAAATGGCGCGCCAACGATGCGGTCCGCCGGGCGCAGTCGCTCCCGGACAGGCATGTCGGGCTCTCCGGCGGCGAGCAGCAGGATTGCTGTTTTCGTATCGCCGCGCTCAATTGCCAGATCGCCGCGCTGGAGCGTAAGCAGCAGCACGACGTCTTGGACAACGAGGACGCGCTGCTGCTGCTCAAGCAGCGGGAAGCGCGGCTGCGACTGTTGGAAACGCTGCAACGGCAGGGACAGCAGTTGTTCCAGTGAGCGAAGGTTCCGGCGGCGGATGAAGCGAGAATAAAGGTGACCCTCAAACACTTCGTCGTCATCCGCCTGGGGCTCGGGATCTATCACTTGCCGTGGTACGACAGCAGGCTGGCGCTGTTCGAGGCCGTCACTTATCCGTCGTTACGCGCCCAGACCGACCAGGCCTTCACGACACTGCTCGTCGTCGACCGGCAAATTCCGGCGGCGGCGTTGAGCCGGCTTGGCGACATCGTTGCCGATGCCGCCAATGTTCACATCGTGTCGATCGATCTCGCCAATCTGCGGCAGGTTCGCCATGGCTCCTGGGATTTTGTCTGGGACTACTGCCAGGATTACCTGACCGAGCAGCACGTCGTCACCGATCCGTTCGAATACGTCGTCACCTCGATTCTCGACGACGACGATGCGTGGCATCATCAGACAGTGGAACTGGTCCGGCAGCGCCTGGCGCCGGAACTGCCGCGCCTGGTCGCCGACGAGAGCAAGAGCCTCACCAACTATCGTCACACCCGCGGCCAGGTTTTGACCTTTCCCCACGGCCTGAAATGGTTCGCGCATACCGACGTCGTGCAGCCCTTCGAATATGAGTTTCTCGGCATATCGGTGTTCGTCCTGGCGCGGTTTTCCAGCGGCATTTCCGCCTTGTCGAGCCGGCATCCGGCGTGGCCGCAGATGGCCCACGTGACGGTGTTCGACGTCATCAGGGCCGAATCCGAGCGGCCGATGTGGGTCTATGTGCGCCATGATCAGGCCGAGACGATGTGGCAGGATCCGACTGCGGCGAACGGGCAGCAGACAAAGGATCGCGGCATCGCCGGCGCCGCCGGCGATCCGCTGTGCGCGCAGGCTTTGCGGACCGATTTCGGCATCGACTTTTCGAAGGTGCAGACGTGGCGCTCCCGCTCGGGTAATACGCGGCCCGTTCGCCACCCCGGCTTCGCGGCGCGCGAGCAGCTTGATTGCTTTTTTCGCATCACGGCGCTGAACCGGCAGATTGCCGCGCTCGAACGCAAGCAGCAGCGCAACGGCATGACCAACAAGGACGAGACGCTATTGCTCACGCAGCAAAGGGCGCGGCTCGAACTGATTAACCGGCTGCGGCAGCAGGGACACGATCTCTACAGCGCTCAGGGCGACGTGCCGTGACGGCGCCCGACGCTGCGCGCGGGCCGGCGTCGACGCCGCAGATCCCCGTCGGCGCGGTGCGCTTCGGCGACCTCAAGCGACTGTCGCCGATTGGCCACGACTTCGGCTATGAGCGTGGCACCCCGGTCGACCGCCACTATATCGAGGGCTTCCTTGCCCGCAACGCCGGCGATGTCCGCGGGCGCGTGCTCGAGGTCGGCTGGAGCAACTATACCAAGCGCTTTGGCGGCGATCGGGTCGAGCGCAGCGACGTCCTCGCCCTCGATGCAACCAATCCGAATGCGACGATCGTCGGCGACGTGACGCGGGCTGGCACCCTGCCCGATGCGGCATTCGACTGCATCATCTTCGTCCAGACGCTGCAATATCTCGCCGATGCGCGGGCTGCCGTGGATGTTTTGCATAGCGCGCTGAAGCCGGGTGGCGTCCTGCTCGCCACCGCGCCCGGCATCGGGCCGATCGGCGATCATCCCGGCCGACCGGATAGGGCCGACCGCTGGCCGTGGCACCGCGTCTTCACGCCGCTCGCGTTGCAGCGCCTGTTGACGCGTCGCTTCGCGCCGCACGCCGTGGTCATCGAACCCCATGGCAACATCTTCGCCGCAACCGCGTTCCTCTATGGCCTTGCCGCCGAAGAGCTCGATACCGCCGACCTGGATTTCGATGGGCCGAGATTTCCGGTTACGGTGGCGGCGCGCGCGAGCAAACCGGCATGAGCAGACCGCTCATCCTCATGTATCACCGCGTTGCCGACGCGCCGATCGATCCTTGGCAGCTTGCGGTGTCGCCGGCGCATTTCGAGGAGCAGCTTGACGTTCTGCGCCGTAGCCGCCGTCCTTTGCCCCTTGCCGAATTCGTCCGCAAGCTCGCGGCCGGCACGCTGCCGTCGGACGCCGTGGCGCTGACCTTCGACGATGGCTATGTGGATAACCTCGCGGCGGCCGCACCGCGCCTTGCCGGCGCCGACGCGCCGGCGACGGTGTTCCTGACCACCGGCTGCGTCGATAGTCCCGAGCCGTTCTGGTGGGACGAACTGGCCCGGCTCATTCTGGTCGAAGACGGTCCCAGGCAGTTCGACGTCGTCATCAACGGCGCAGCCATGAGCTGCGATCTCGGCGCCGAGCCGCCGGCACGCGAGGACGGCGGCACACCGGTTGCGGCCCTGCAGACGCGCCACGCGGTTTTAGAGTCGATCCATCAATCCTTGCGGCGGCTGGACGAAGACGATCGCAGAGCGGCGTTGAACGGGCTGCGGTCGACCTTCGCAGGGTTCGACGGCGGCGCGATTACGCCACGGGCGATGACCGGCGATGAAGTCAGGACGCTGGTGAAGGACGGCCTGATCAGCATCGGCGCCCATAGTGTCCATCATCCCGAACTGCCATATCTGGAAGCCTCGGCCTGCGCGCGCGAGATCGGCGCCAGCAAACGGGCATGCGAAGCTTTGATCGACGCTCCGGTTACGGCGTTTGCCTACCCGTTTGGTGCGTTCGACGACGCGACCCGCGGCGCAGCGCGGACTGCGGGCTTCGCCTTCGCCTGTGCAACGCGGCGCACGACCGCCGACGGCGCTGGCGATGCGTTCAGCTTGCGACGACTTTTCATTCCAGATTTGGATGGCGATGCATTTGAACGACGTCTTCGCTGGGCGTCAGCCAACGGATGAGGCGATGGACCTGGACAAGGTCGCCGCAAGCGTCATCGATGCGGTGCGTCCCTACACGATGGCCTCGCCGGCCAATCTGGCCGCGACGATACGGCTTGCTGTCGAGGCCATCGAAGCCGGGCGCGACGGCGACTTCGCCGAATGCGGCACCTGGCGCGGCGGCGCGAGCTTCGCAATGCTGCTGGCGCAACGCCTGCGCTACGGCAGGATCGTCAAGCCGGTCTGGATGTTCGATAGCTTTCAGGGCCTGCCGCCGCCCGATGAGCGCGACGGCCCACTCGCGCTCAAATACCGACGCGAGACCGGGGCGCCCGATTATTACAACAATTGCACGGCGTCTCACGCCGAAGTCGCGACCGCAGCCCGCGATTTCGGCTTCACTGCCGGCGAGGCCATCGTCGTTCCCGGCTGGTTCGAGCAATCGCTTCCCGCCCACAAGGATGCGCTTGCCGCACGCGGCTTGGCCGTGCTGCGCATCGATTGCGACTGGTACGAGCCCGTCGCCTACGTTCTAAGAGAGCTCACCCCGTTGGTGCCGGATGAAGGCACGATCATTCTGGACGACTACTACGCCTGGGATGGCTGCGCGCGGGCGACGCACGATTTCCTGGCGCGCAACGGCTTGACTTGGCGCATTCGCTCGATGGAGAAATTTCACGGCGCCTGGATGATCAAGCGACCGTATCGCAGCGGCCCCGTCTAAAGCACGATCCCGAAAAAGCCGGCCATCGGACTTGATCCGCGGGTGGCAACCGGTTTTCGGAAAAGATCACGCGCAAGCAAAAGGCTGGAGCGGGACGACGATTCGACCAAAACTCATCCCGCTCCAGGCGCAGACGGTGTCAAAAATTGCTCCATAACGCGAAATTCTGGTGCTCGGGCAGGTCGGCGGAAAAATTCGACCGCGATGACCTCACCTTGCGCAGCTCACCGCACCATCCGAACAACGCGACGAAGCGCTCGTCGTTGAGCTCGATCGGCTCGCAGATCGACGGCCGGTGGTAGTGCATGTGCATGCGCAGCCGGCCGCCCGGCTTGAGCACGCGCCTGATCTCATCGGCCGTCGCGCCGATGTCGTCGACGTGGTCGATCGCATTGACCGCGATGACGGCATCGAAGACGTGGTCGTCCATCGGAATGGCCTCGGCTGCACCATGAATGAACGTGACGTCGCCATAATAGTGCAATGGAAACCCCGCTTGCAGATATTCGGGCAGAAGCGGCTCCAGGCAATACAAGCGGCAGCCCTTGAAACAGGTGGCGCTCGGCATCGGGCCGCAACCGACCTCCAGCAATGTCATGCCTTCAAACGCGTCCGCATCGAGATCGAGATCGACAAGATATTTGGCTTCCTGATGCAGCTTGTGCCATGTCAGCACGCTGGCATGACGCTCATTGGGTGCCCTGACCTTCTCGTGCCGTTGCGGGCTCGGGGTGCGGTAAAGCGGCGACAGCTCGCCGCGAAACCATTTCTCGTAGCGCTCGATTTCCTTGCGCCAGAACTGCAGCTCGGCGGCGCGCTTGCGGGCAACGGTCTCCGAGTCGGTCGCCATGTCACGACATGCTATGTTCGACGGCATCGATTGCCTGGTGAGTGGATAGGCGACCTTAGCCCATGCGCAGCCACAAGGCGACGTCGTCGGATCGCGCAAAAACGGCGGCCAAGCTGCCCGTTGCGGCTGGGCCGCCCGCCCGTTGCATGTTACGTCTTGCGCGAAACGATCGGAATTCGGGGACGAGCGATGAGCCGGGCGAACGCGCACGCACGCGGTTTGGCGGCGAGGCTTGAGGACGAGGAATTTGCTGCCATCATCGCCGCGCATTTCGACGCGTTTTATTACGCAGAAACCTACAGTGACGTGGCGGAGTCCGGCCTCGATCCCCTCGACCATTGGCTCGA
>JASHQO010000387.1 GCA_030039105.1 Xanthobacteraceae bacterium | reverse complement strand
CCTGGGCCGGCTTCGGCATCGCCGCGGCGCGCTTCTTCAATTCGGCGTCATCGACCTTCAGCGCGATGCTGCGCTCCTGCACGGACAGTCGAATGCGGTCGCCGTTGCGCACCAGGCCGAGCGGACCGCCGGAGGCGGCGTCGGGGGTGATGTGCAGCACGATGGTGCCGAAGGCGGTGCCGCTCATGCGCGCGTCGGAGATGCGCACCATGTCCTTGACGCCGCGCTGGGCGAGCTTTTTCGGGATCGGCAGGTAGCCGGCTTCCGGCATGCATTCCGGCGCGTGCGGCCCGGCGTTCTGCAGCACCAGAATGTCGTCCGGCGCGACGTCGAGGGCCGGGTCGTCGATCCGCGCGGCGAGATCGGCCAGCGACGAGAACACCACGGCGCGGCCTTCGTGCTCGAGCAATTTGGCATCCGCGGCCGAGCGCTTGAGGATCGCGCCCTGCGGCGCCAGATTGCCGAACAGCGCGACCAGGCCGCCCTCCGGCTCCAGCGGCTTTTTGGCCTCGGCGATAATGGCGCGATCGACGTAGCCGGCGTCATCGCCGTCGAGCCGCTCGCCCAAAGTCTCGCCGGTCACGGTCAGGCAATCGAGATGAAGCAGCGGCTTCAATTCGCGCAACAGCGCGCCCATGCCGCCAGCCGCGCAAAAATCCTCCATGTAGCCGTTGCCGACCGGTTTGAGATTGACCAGCACCGGGGTCGAGTCCGACAGCGCGTTGAGCTTTTCCAGCGAGACTTTCACGCCGGCGCGGCCGGCAATCGCGGTGAGATGGATCACCGCATTGGTCGAGCCGCCGAGCGCCAGCAGCACGCGGAGCGCATTCTCCACCGATTTTTCGTTGACCAGCCGCGACGGCGACATCGTCGAGCCGATCAGCTTGACCGCGGCGGCGCCGGTCGCCTCGGCGGCGCGCAGCCGGTCGGCGTGCACGGCGGGAATTGCCGCGGTGCCGGGCAGGCACAGGCCGAGCGCCTCGGTGAGGCAGGCCATGGTGGACGCGGTGCCCATCACCGCGCAGGTGCCCGCGGTCACCGCGAGTTGGCCTTCGACCTCGGAAATCTCTTCGGCGTCGATGGCGCCGGAGCGGTAGCGTGCCCAGAAGCGGCGGCAGTCGGTGCAGGCGCCGAGCCGTTCGCCGCGATGGCGCCCGGTCATCATCGGTCCCGCGATCAGGGCGATGGCCGGACGGTCCGCCGATACCGCGGCCATCAGTTGCGCCGGCACGGTCTTGTCGCAGCCGCCCATCAGCACCACCGCATCCATCGGCTGCGCGCGGATCATCTCCTCGGTGTCGATGGCCATCAGGTTGCGATATTTGAGGCTGGTCGGCGTGAGAAAAACTTCGCCGAGCGAGATGGTGGGAAATTCCAGCGGCAGCGCGCCGGCCGCCAGCACGCCGCGCTTCACGGCGGCGAGGAGCTCGGGAAAATGGCGGTGGCAATTGTTGAAATCGGACGCCGTGTAGGCGATGCCGACCACCGGCTTGTCGAGCATCGCGCGCGAGTAACCCATCGATTGCGCGAACGAGCGCCGCAGATAGCGCGAGAAATCCCGGTCGCCGTAATCGGTGAGGCCGTGGGCCAGGCCGGTCTCGGTCATATCGCAAAAACCTCCGTCGCGACCTTGACCGAAGCGCGGCGAATAAAACAAGGGAATATTGACCGATTCGTCGGGCTTCGGCGGAATTTCCGTCCATGCCGGACAGCGCGACGAATTTACACCCGATAAAGCCTCGACAAGTACCCTGGAACACTTCTAGAACTACCCTTGGTCGCGTTCCCGAAGAGGTCCAACGCCTGCCGGACACCTGCATTCATGAATTATCTTCGAAATTCCCGCATCGACTATCACGGCTACTTCACCGGCGCGCTGGACCGGCTGCATGCCGAGCGGCGCTATCGCGTGTTTGCCGATCTCGAACGCATCGCCGGCCGCTTCCCCCATGCCATCTGGCATTCGCCGGACGGGCCGAAGGACGTCGTGATCTGGTGCTCGAACGACTACCTCGGCATGGGCCAGCATCCGAAGGTGATCGGCGCCATGATCGAGACCGCGACGCGGATGGGCACCGGCGCCGGCGGCACCCGCAACATCGCCGGCAACAATCACCCGGTGATCGAGCTCGAGCGCGAGCTTGCCGACCTGCACGGCAAGGACGCGGCGCTGGTCTTCACCTCGGGCTACGTCTCCAACGAGACCGGCATCTCGACGCTCGCCAAGCTGATGCCGAATTGCCTGATCCTGTCCGACGCCTGGAACCATAATTCGATGATCGAAGGCGTGCGCCAGGCGGCGACCGAGAAGCAGATTTTCCGCCACAACGACATGGCGCATCTCGAACAGCTTCTGGCCAAAGCCGATCCGGCGCGGCCGAAGTTGATCGTGTTCGAGAGCCTCTACTCCATGGACGGCGACGTGGCGTCGATGCACCGGATTTGCGATCTCGCCGAGCGCTACGGCGCCATGACCTACGTGGACGAGGTGCACGCGGTCGGCATGTACGGCGCGCGCGGCGGCGGCATTGCCGAGCGCGACGGCGTCATGCACCGCATCGACGTCATCGAGGGCACGCTCGCCAAGGCGTTCGGCTGCCTCGGCGGTTATATCGCCGCCTCGACCGCGTTGATCGACGCGGTGCGCTCCTATGCGCCGGGCTTCATCTTCACCACCGCGCTGCCGCCGTCGGTTGCGGCGGCGGCCACCGCTGCCATCCGGCACCTCAAGACCTCGCAATGGGAGCGCGAGCGGCACCAGGACCGCGCCGCGCGCACCAAGGCGGTGCTCGCCGCGGCGCGGCTGCCGGTGATGACGAGCCCGACCCACATCGTGCCGGTCTATGTCGGCGATCCGGAGCCGTGCAAGGCGGCGAGCGATCTCCTGCTCGCCGAGCACGGCATCTACATCCAGCCGATCAACTATCCGACGGTGCCGAAGGGCACCGAGCGGCTGCGCATCACGCCGAGCCCGTATCACGAGGATGCGCTGATCGACACATTGGCCGAAGCGCTGGTCGACGTCTGGCACAAGCTCGGCCTGCCGCTGAAGGATCGGGCGCTGGCGGCGGAATAACTTCCGCCGGTCGCGCAGGGCAGGGCGAAGATCACGCCTGCTTCGCCGCTTTTCGCGCCCCCACCGCGACCGCAAACGTCACCACCAGAAATCGCGCCAGGTGATGCGCCCCGACATAGACCGGGTCGAGGTGCAGCGCCAAAGCCAGCACCATCATGGTGTCCTGCGCACCCGGCGCAAACGCGATCACGACGTTGGCGACCGGGAATGGAAAGAAGTGCACCACGAGCGCAACGAACGACGCGGCCACCGCCATCGATACGGCAAATGAACCGAGCGCGGCGCCAA
>JASHQO010000386.1 GCA_030039105.1 Xanthobacteraceae bacterium | reverse complement strand
TGTTCCTGCGCACGCTACCCGGCACCATCATCCCGAGCCTGTCGGTGCCGCTGTCGCTGGTCGGCACCTTCGGCGTCATGTACCTGCTCGGCTTCAGCCTCGACAATCTGTCGCTGATGGCGCTGACCATCGCCACCGGCTTCGTCGTCGACGATGCCATCGTCATGATCGAGAACATCGCCCGCTATGTCGAAGGCGGCATGGAGCCGCTGGAAGCGGCACTCAGGGGCTCCGCGCAGATCGGCTTCACCATCATCTCGCTGACGATCTCGCTGATCGCCGTGCTGATCCCGTTGCTCTTCATGGGCGCGGTGGTCGGCCGGCTGTTCCACGAATTCGCCATCACGCTCGCGGTCACCATCGTCATCTCGGCGGTGGTGTCGCTGACCTTGGTGCCGATGATGTGCGCCAAGCTGATCCGCCACCGTCCGGAATCCGAGCGCAGCCGGTTCGACGTCAACGCCGAGCACGCTTTCAACGCCGTCATTGCCCATTACGGCCGGGCGCTGAACTGGGTGCTCGACCGCCAGCCGCTTACGCTGCTGGTCGCGGTGCTGACGCTCGGGCTCACGGTGCTGCTCTACCTATGGATCCCGAAGGGCTTCTTCCCGGTGCAGGACACCGGCATGATCCAGGCCATCAGCCAGGCCTCGCAGAGCATCTCCTATCAGGCGATGACCGAGTTGCAGGGCAAGCTCGCCGACGAAATTCTCAAAGATCCCGACGTCGACAGCCTGACCTCGTTCGTCGGCGTCGACGGCACCAACCAGACCCTCAATGCCGGCCGCTTCCTGATCACGCTCAAGCCGCACGACGAACGGAGCCTCAACGCCAGCGCCATCATCCGCCGCCTGCAGCGCGAAGTGTCCGGCGTCGTCGGCATTACGCTCTACATGCAACCGGTGCAGGATTTGACCATCGACTCGACGATCAACCGCGCGCCGTACAATTTCGTGCTGGAAAGCGCCAATACCTCGGATTTCGCCGCCTGGGTGCCGAGGCTGGTGCAGCGGCTGAACCAGTTGCCGCAGGTCACCGACGTGGCCAGCGACCTGCAGCAGCAGGGGCTCGCGGTCAATCTCGTCATCGACCGCGCCACCGCGAGCCGGTTCGGCATCACGCCCGCCACCGTCGACAACGCGCTCTACGATTCCTTCGGCCAGCGCATCGTCTCGACCATCTACACGCAATCGAACCAGTACCGCGTCATCCTCGAGCTCGACCCGAGCCTGCAGAAATCGCTCGACGGCCTGTCCTCGATCTACCTGCCGTCATCGTCGTCCTCGACCAACGGCCAGGTGCCGCTGTCGGCTTTCTCGCACATCGAGCTGAAATCCGGACCGCTGGTGATCACCCATTACGGCCAGTTTCCGGCGACCACCGTGTCGTTCAACACCGCGCCCGGCGTGTCGCTCGGCGCCGCCATCGACGCCATCCAGCAGGAGGAAGCCAAGGTCGGCCTGCCCGACAGCTTCATCACCGCGTTTCAGGGCACGGCGGCGGCGTTCCAGTCGTCGCTGAGCAACGAGGTGTTTCTGATCCTCGCCGCCGTGATCGCGATGTATATCGTGCTCGGCGTGCTCTATGAGAGCTTCATCCATCCGGTGACGATCCTCTCGACGCTGCCGTCGGCCGGCGTCGGCGCCCTGCTGTCGCTGATGCTGCTCGGCTACGACCTCGACATCATCGCCATCATCGGCATCATCCTGCTGATCGGCATCGTCAAGAAAAACGCCATCATGATGATCGACTTCGCGCTCGACGCCGAGCGCGCCGAGGGGCTGGCGCCGCGCGACGCCATCTACCAGGCGTGCCTGCTGCGCTTCCGGCCGATCATGATGACCACCATGGCGGCGATCCTCGGCGCGCTGCCGCTGATGCTGGGCCAAGGCACCGGATCGGAGCTGCGCCAGCCGCTTGGCCTCGCCATCGTCGGCGGCTTGATCGTCAGCCAGATGTTGACCCTGTTCACGACGCCGGTGATCTACCTTTACTTCGACCGGCTGGCGGTGCGCCTCACCGGGCGCCGGCCAACCAACCCGTTGGCGCGCGGCGAGCCGGCCGAATGAACATCTCGGCGCCCTTCATCTCGCGGCCGGTGGCGACCACGCTGCTTACCATCGGCATTGCGCTATCGGGCATCCTGGCCTTCTCCAGGTTGCCGGTGGCGCCGCTGCCGCAGGTCGATTTTCCGACCATCTCGGTCAGCGCGCAGCTTCCCGGCGCCAGCCCCGAGACGGTGGCAACCAGCGTCGCGAGCCCGCTCGAACGCCATCTCGGCCAGATCGCCGACGTCACCGAGATGACCTCGCAGAGCGGCATCGGCCAGACCCGCATCACCCTGCAGTTCGACCTCAACCGCGACATCGACGGCGCGGCGCGCGACGTGCAGGCCGCCATCGTCGCCGCCCGCGCCGACCTGCCGGCCAACCTGAAAAGCAATCCGACCTACCGCAAGGTCAACCCGGCCGACGCTCCGATCCTGATTCTGGCGATGACGTCGAAGACCCTGACGCAAGGCCAGATGTACGACGCCGCCAGCAACGTATTCCAGCAACGGCTGTCGCAGATCTCGGGCGTCGGCCAGGTCATCATCGGCGGCTCGGCGCTGCCGGCGGTGCGCGTCGAGCTCAATCCCAAGGCGCTGTTCAAATACGGCATCGGGCTCGAGGACGTCCGCGCGGCGCTGGCTTCCGCCAACGCCAACAGCCCGAAAGGCACCATCGACGACGGCGACCAGCGCTATCAGATTTATACCAACGACCAGTCGGTGAAAGCGGCCGACTACGCACCGCTCATCATCGCCTACCGCAACGGCGCCGCGGTGGCGTTGTCCGACGTCGCCACCGTCAGCGATTCCGTCGAAGACGTGCGCAATCTCGGCCTCTCCAACGGCCAGCCCTCGGTGCTGGTGATCCTGTTCCGCCAGCCCGGCGCCAACATCATCTCCACCATCGACAGCGTGAAAGCGGCGCTGCCCGCCCTGCAGGCGGCCATGCCGGCCGACGTCAACGTCACCGTCGCCATCGACCGCAGCACCACCATCCGCGATTCGCTGAGCGACACCGAATTGACGCTGGTGATCGCCATCAGCCTGGTGACGCTGGTCGTCTACGTGTTCCTGCGCAATCTCCGCGCCACCGTCATCCCCGGCATCGCCGTGCCGATCTCGATCCTCGGCACGTTCGGCGGCATGTACCTGCTCGGCTACAGCCTCGACATTCTGTCGCTGATGGCGCTGACCATCGCCACCGGCTTCGTCGTCGACGACGCCATCGTCGTGCTCGAAAACATCTCGCGCCACCTCGAAGCGGGCATGCCGCGGATGCAGGCGGCGCTGCGCGGCGCCTACGAGGTCGGCTTCACCGTGCTGTCGATCAGCCTGTCGCTGATCGCGGTGTTCATCCCGATCCTCTTGATGGGCGGCATTCTCGGCCGGCTGTTCCGCGAATTCACCGTCACGCTGTCGATCGCCATCCTCATTTCGCTGGCGATCTCGCTGACCACGACGCCGATGCTGTGCGCGCTGTGGCTCAGGCCGCAGCCGCGGCCCGAGGGGCCGCGCCGCCGCACCGTCTTCGACCGCGTGCTCGGCGGCTACGAACGCTCGCTCGCCTGGGCCTTGCGCCACGGCGGGCTGGTGATGCTGATCCTGCTCACCGCGGTCTGCCTCAACGTCGTGCTGATCAAGATCATCCCCAAGGGCCTGTTTCCGACCCAGGACACCGGCCGCCTGATCGGCGCCCTGCAGGCCGATCAAAGCGTGTCGTTCCAGGCGATGACGCAGAAGCTGCGGACGATGATCGACATCGTGCAGCACGATCCGGCGGTGGAACACGTGGTCGGCTATACCGGCGTCGGCTCCGGCGGCGGCTTCGGCGCCATCAATACCGGCTCGGTGTTCGTCGCGCTGAAGCCGATCACGCAGCGGCCGCCGGTCGACACCGTGATCGCGCGGCTGCGGCCGCAGCTCGCCCGCGTTCCCGGCGGCCGCCTGTTCCTGGTCGCGGTGCAGGACGTCCGCGCCGGCGGCCGCCAGAGCAACGCGACGTTTCAGTACACGCTGCAATCCGACGATTCCGACCAGCTCTACGCCTGGGCGCCGAAGCTGGTGCAGGCGCTCGAGAACAGCAAAGTCCTCGCCGACGTCAGCTCCGATCAGCAGCAAAAAGGCCTGGAGACCGATCTCGTCATCGACCGCGACAGCGCTTCGCGGCTCAACATCACGCCGCAGCAGATCGACAACACCCTCTATGACGCCTTCGGCCAGCGCCAGGTGTCGGTGATCTACAGCGCGATCAATCAATACCACGTGGTCATGGAGATCGACCCGCGCTACACGCAATATCCGGCGTCGCTGAACGACATCTATATTGCGACCTCCGGCGGCGGTGCTTCGGGAACCGCGACGTCGAACGCGCCGGCCGGCACGGTGACTGCCGCGACGACGACCGCCGCCGCCTCGGCGGCAGCGGCCAGCGCCACCGCATCGGCCAACGCCAACAACAATTCGGCGCGCAACGCCGCCATCAATTCGCTCGCCACCGCCGGCAAGAGCAACACGTCGGCAGGCGCGGCCGTCTCCACCACCCAGGAGACCATGGTGCCGCTCGCCACGGTCGCTCATTACCGGCCCGGCAATACGCCGCTGGCGGTGAGCCATCAGGGCCTGTTCGTCGCCACCACCATTTCGTTCAATCTGCAGGAGGGCGCGACGCTCGGCGAAGCCGCGGCCGAGATCAACGACGCCATCAACCGCATCCACATGCCGGCATCGATCCACGGCGACCTCGCCGGCACCGCCCAGATCTTTCAGCAGGCGA
>JASHQO010000385.1 GCA_030039105.1 Xanthobacteraceae bacterium | reverse complement strand
TCGGCGATGCGGTAGGCGAGGCCGGAGCCGGCGCCGGCGGAACCCGCGGCGATTTCGGCGACCACGGCGCCGATTAGCGACAGCCCGCCGGCAATGCGCAAGCCGCCGAGCATGGCCGGCAGCGCCGACGGCAGTTTCAGATTCCACAACACCTGCCAGCGCGTGGCGCCGCAGAGTGCAAACAGATCGCGCAGATTACGATCGACCGAGTTGAGCCCGAGCATCGTGTTCGCCAGCACCGGAAAGAACGCCACGATCCAGGCGCAGACCAGCACCGCGGCATGCTGCGGCAGATAGATCAACAGCAGCGGTGCGATGGCGACGATCGGCGTCACCTGCAGCACCACTGCGAACGGATAGAACGCGTATTCGACGAAGCGCCACAGGCTGTACAATACCGCAAGCGTTACGCCGCCGCCGGCAGCGAGCAGGAAGCCTTCCACGGTCGTCACCAGCGTGACGCCGAGGGACCGCACGAGCAATGCGCGGTCGTTGATCAGCGTCTGCCAGATCAGGCTCGGCGCCGGCAGCACATATGGCGGAATGTGCGCGCTGCGCACGACTCCTTCCCAAATCGCAAGGACCAACGCCAGCACGACAATCGGCAGCACGACGCGCCAGACGAGGTCGCGCTGTTCGCTCTCGCGCCGCGTCACGCCGGACCTCCTCCCGCCGCCATGGCCTGGCTCAGCGTTTCAGAGGCGCGGCGGCAGAATGCAGCATATTCGGCCGAGGTGCGAAAATTCTGGTCGCGCGGATAGGGTGTGTCGATGGCAAGCTCGGTGAAAATACGGCCGGGCCGCGCCGCCATCACCGCCACGCGGCTCGACAGATAGACCGACTCGAACACCGAGTGGGTGACGAACACCACCGTCATGCGCAGCATCTGCCAGACTTGCAGCAGATCGTTGTTGAGCTTGAAGCGGGTGATCTCGTCGAGCGCGGCGAACGGCTCGTCCATCAGCAGCACTTGGGGCTCGGTGACGAGGGCGCGGGCGATCGAGGCGCGCATGCGCATGCCGCCGGACAGCTCGCGCGGATAGGCGCGGGCGAAATTTTGCAAGCCGACCCGTTCCAGCGCGGCCGCGACGCGCTTGCCGGCGGACGCTGCCGTCGCGCCCTTGAGCTTGAGCGGCAACAGCACGTTGTTGAATACGTTGGTCCAAGGCATCAGGGTTGGCTCCTGGAATACGAAGCCGAGCCGGTTGTTGTTTTCGGCCGCGGCGTCGCTTTGCCATTCGACGGCGCCCGCCGTGGGTTCGGTCAGTCCGGCGATGATGCGCAGCGCCGTCGATTTGCCGCAGCCGGACGGCCCGAGCAGCGACAAGAATTCGCCGGCGCGCACGGTGAGATCGAGGCCGGCCAGCGCCGCCGTGCCGCTGTGAAAGGTCTTGCCGACGCCGCGAAGCGCGACCAGCGCATCGGAATGGGATGGAGCCGCCATTATTGTCATGCCCCGCCAACGGGTCCGGCCCACAGTGGCCGGCCCGATGACAGGCTCCGGCGGGGCATCCAGTAATCTCTACCCTAATAAATCATCCTGTTTACCGGTGACTACTGAATCATCCGCTAACGCGGATGATGATGATCAAGGGGCCATCACTTCGGCCGTAATTCAAGCCCGACCTTCTTGCCGACGAACTGCGTCGTGTAGGATTTGCGGTAATCGAGAGCGGCTTTGACGACGCCGGCGCGCACCATTTCGTCGAAGAAATTCTTCATGCGCGCGTCGGTCATGACGCCGACGCCGAGCGTCGTGGCGTCGCCGGAATCGACGATGCCGTATTCTTTCATCTTGGCAACCGAATAGGCCAACAGATCGTCGGTCATTTCCGGATTCTGCTTCTTGATCATCGCGTTCGCAGCGGAATTGTCGTGATAGATGTAATTGTACCAGCCGACGATCGAGGCATCGACGAAGCGCTGCACCAGGTCGGGTTTCTTCTCGATCAGATCGCGCCGCGTCTCGATCAGGGTCGAATAGGCGGAAAAGCCCTGGTTGGCGAGCAGGAAGACTTTCGGCTTGAAATGTGCCGCCTTCTCGACGGCGAACGGCTCGGAGGTCGCATAACCCTGCATCGCGCTCTTCGGATTGATGATGAAGGGTTGAGAATTGAAAGTGTAAGGCCGGACCTGGGAATCCTTGAAGCCATAGTCGGCCTTGAGCCACTGATAATAAGTGGCGACGCCTTCGGCCGAGATGAACAGGGTCAGATTTTTCAGATCCTCGAATTTCTCGATGCCCTGGTCGGGATGGGCGATGAGGACCTGGGGATCCTTCTGGAACAGCGCTGCAACCTCGAGCACCGGCACGTTCTGCGCCACGGCGTCAAAACCTTGCAGCGAATTGGCGCTGAGAAAGAAGTCGATCTTGCCGACCGGCAACAGGATCTGGTTGTTCACGCTCGGCCCACCGGGCACGACGGTGACGTCGAGGCCGTACTTGCGATACGTGCCGTCGGCCAGCGCCTGATAGAAGCCGCCGTGCTCGCCTTGCGCCACCCAATTGGTGCCGAACGAGACCTTGTCGAGCGCCTGCGCCAAGGCTGGCGCCGCCGCGGACGCGCCCAGGGCAAGCCCGGCCGCCAGTGCCCGGCAGGTTTGAACCAATCGCATCGGTTGCTCCTTTGCCCCGCGGACGCGACAATAGGTGAGCCCGGAAGGCTTGGCGAGTGAACCCTGATGACGTCACCGAAACGAAAATGGATGGAGATGACCTGGCAGGACGTGGCCGGCGCCGACACTGCGCGCTGGATCGCCGTGCTGCCGCTCGCCGCGGTCGAGCAGCACGGGCCGCATCTGCCGCTCGGCGTCGACACCTATATCGCCGAAGCCTATCTGTCGCGGGTCGAGAAGATTCTGCCCGCCGAGCTGCCGGTCACCTTCCTGCCGGTGCAGCGCGTCGGCGTTTCGGCCGAGCACCTGTCCTATCCGGGCACGCTGACATTCTCGGCGACCACCGCCATCGCGGCCTGGACCGAGCTTGGTGAAAGCCTGGCCCGCGCCGGCGTGCGCAAGCTCGTTCTGGTGACGAGCCACGGCGGCAATGTCGCCGCCATGGAGATCGTGGCGCGCGACCTGCGCGCGCGGCTCGGCATGTTCGTGGTCACCGTGGGCTGGCACCGCTTCGGCTATCCGGACGGCACTTTCGACGACGAGGAGAAGCGGCACGGCATTCACGGTGGCGACGTCGAAACCTCGCTGATGTTGGCGGCGCAGCCGCAGACAGTGCGGATGGAGAAGGTCGCGAATGCGACGCCGGCGACGATCGCCATGGCGCGCGAGTTCAAATGGCTCGGCGCCTATAGGCCTGCGGGCTTTGCCTGGATGACGCAGGATTTGCATCCAAGCGGCGCGGTCGGCGACGCCACGCCGGCGACGGCGGCGAAGGGCGAAGCTGCGCTGACGCTGGGCGCGCAGGCGTTTGTCGAGTTTTTGCGCGAGGTCGACTGCTTCGATCTTTCGCGCTTAAGAGAAGGCCCGCTGGCGGAGCCGAAGGATTTGTGAGTGGCTGCGCCTGCGGTGCAAGGTTCGTTGCCAAAGGATCGTTACCAGAGGATTCGTTGCATGTCCGGCATCCATCACGTCACGGCGATTGCCGGCAAGGCGACGCGCAACTACGATTTCTATACGCGCGTGCTTGGCCTGCGCTTCGTCAAGAAGACGGTGAATTTCGACGATCCCGCCACCTATCATCTGTATTACGGCGATGAGGTCGGTCACCCCGGCACCATTCTCACGTTCTTTCCCTGGGAGCATGCGGCCGAGGGCCGCGGCGGCGGCGGGCTCGCCCAGCAGACGGCGTTTCGCGTGCCGGCGAGCGCGATCGGCTACTGGACCCGTCGCTTCGTCGAAAGGGGCGTCACTCATCAGGCGATTGAGAGACGGTTCGGCGAGCCGGTGCTGTCGTTCACCGATCCGGACGGCATGAGCCTGGCGCTGGTCGGAGCTGCCGGCGCGGAGGCCGAAGCGGCATGGCAGGGCGCCGACGTTGCGGCGGAGCACGCGATCCGCGGCTTTCACGGTGTCACGCTGATGATCGAGGATGCGGGCAAGACCGCGGCGGTGCTGCGCGATGTACTGGGCTTCAAGGACGCAGGCACCGACGGGCCATTCGCGCGGTTCCACGCCAGCGAGGCGATCGGCGGCATTGTCGATTTGCGCGAGGCGAAAGGCTTTATTCCCGGCCGGCTCGGTCGCGGCTCGGTGCATCATATCGCCTTCCGCGCTGCCGACGACGCCAGCCAGGCCACGATAGCGCAACGCGTCAGGGAGCTCGGCTTGCAGCCGACCCAGCAGCTCGACCGCAATTATTTCCGCTCGGTCTATTTCCGCGAGCCGGGACACATCTTGTTCGAGATTGCGACCGACGCGCCGGGTTTTGCCGTGGACGAGCCGGTCGCGACGCTGGGCCGCGATCTGAAGCTGCCGCCGTTTCTCGAAGGCCGCCGCAAGGAAATCGAGGCGGTTCTACCTGCGCTCGACGGCACTGGACCGCCAGCCCCATGAGCGACTCGTTGTCCTTCATTCATCGCTTCGAAAAAGGCGCCGATGCCGCCCTGCCGCCACTTCTGCTACTGCACGGCACCGGCGGCGACGAGAACGATCTCGTTCAGCTCGGCCGCATGATCGCGCCCGACGCGACGCTGCTGTCGCCGCGCGGCAAGGTTCTGGAAAACGGCATGCCACGCTTCTTCCGCCGGCTGGCCGACGGCGTGTTCGACGAGGACGACGTGCGGCACCGCGCCAACGAGCTCGCCGATTTCGTCATCGCGGCGCGCAGCCATTACGACATCGCGCTGCCGATCGCGCTCGGCTATTCCAACGGCGCCAACGTCGCGGCTGCCGTCCTGCTGCTGCGGCCCGAAGCGCTTGCCGGCGCGATCCTGCTGCGCGCTACCGTGCCGTTGTCGCAGACGGCGCCGGTCGATCTCGACGGCAAGCCGGTCCTGATCGTCTCCAGCGCCATGGACCCGCTGATGCTGCCCGAGCGCGCGGCGCGCCTTGCTTCACTGCTCACCGGCTACGGCGCCGTGGTCGATCGCCGCACGCTGCCGTCGGGCCACGAGCTATCGCAGGCCGACGTGACGCTGGCGCAGCAATGGCTATCTGCATCCTCCCGCGCGTAGCGCAGCGAGTGGGGGGAGGATGATTTACGCCGCGATCCTCACGTATTCGAAATCGCCCGGCTTGTTGTCGATGCCGACGCGGGGCGGGGCGATCCAGCTCGCGAACTGGCCGGGCTCGACGACTTGCTGCATGAGGCTGGCGATGAAGTCGCCGTCGTCCTTCGACGGCAGCCATTGGCCGGACTCGCGGCTCCAGGTCGCTTGATCGATCAGCCTGCCGTCGGGCGAGACAGGGGCATCCTTGAATTCGCCGATCTCGCGATGGAAGCCGACATGGGGCAGTTCGAGCTTGAACTGCACGCCGGTCTTGTCGATGATCTTGTTCCAGCGGTCGAGGCCGCGCTGGCAGTCGGCGGTGTAGTCGTCGCGCAGCCGCATGTTGATCGCGGTCAACGCCGGCTCGTCGACCCGCTTGATCTCGCCATTGACCAGCTTGAGCACCGGATAGGTCGAGCTTTCGAGCTGATGATCGTCCTCGATCTTGACCTCCTGGAAGCGGCCCTTGAGCCCGGCCGTGAAGGTGTTGGCGGCGTTGGTCGACATTTCCGAGCCGAACAGATCGAGCGACAGCGAATAGTGCAGGTTGAGCTTCTTCTGGATGGTCGGCAGGTCGATGACGCCGAGGTCGCGTATCTTGCCGGTGTCGTTCGGGTCGTCGATGCCGGCCGCCTTCATCGCCTCGCAGGTGCGTTGGATGGTGCGGCCGACGCCGGTCTCGCCGACGAACATGTGATGCGCCTCTTCGGTCAGCATGAAGCGGCACGTGCGCGACAGCGGGTCGAAGCCGGACTGGGCGAGGCTCTCGAGCTGCATCTTGCCGTCGCGATCGGTGAAGAACGTGAACATGTGGAACGATAGCCAATCCGGCGTCGCTTCGTTGAAGGCGCCGAGCATGCGCGGCTTGTCGGCATCGCCCGAGCGCCGCTTGAGCAGCTCGGCGGCTTCCTCACGGCCGTCGCGGCCGAAATATTTCTGCAGGATGTAGACCATGGCCCACAAGTGCCGGCCTTCCTCGACGTTGACCTGAAAGACATTGCGCATGTCGTAGAGCGACGGCGCGGTCTTGCCCAAGTGCCGCTGCTGCTCGACCGAGGCCGGCTCGGTGTCGCCCTGGATCACGACGAGGCGGCGTAGCATGGCGCGATATTCGCCCGGCACGTCCTGCCAAGCCGGCTCGCCGTAATGGCGGCCGAACGGAATTTTGCGGCCGTCTTCCTGCGGCGCCAGCAGGATGCCCCAGCGGTAATCGGGCATCTTCACGTAGTCGAACTTGGCCCAGCCCTTGGGGTCGACCGAAACGGCGGTGCGCAGATAGACCAGCGATTGCTGAAAGCCCTCCGGCCCCATGTCCATCCACCAATCGATATAGCCGGGGTGCCAGCTTTCCAGCGCGCGCAGAACCTGGCGGTCTTCGGCGAGATTGACGTTGTTCGGGATCTTGGTGGTGTAGTCGACGGCCTCAATGTTCATCGCGACCTCCGTTTCGGAGAAATGACGACGGAAAGCGGACGGCTGATTGCCGTCGTTGCTCCTGGTTGCCGTTCATCTGTCATCTGTCCTCCGCCCTCAAACTCTCCGCGTGTCGAACACCGGCTTCTGCCCGGTGCCGTAGCGTTTGAGCGCGCCCTCCTCGCCGATCGCGTTCGGGCGCTGGAAAATCCAGTTCTGCCACGCGGTCAGTCGGGCGAAGATTTTCGATTCCATGGTCTCCGGGCCGGCGAAGCGCAGATTGGCTTCCATGCCGGTAAGGCTGTCGGGCGAAAAACTGGCGCGTTCCTCGAGGAACATCCGCACCTCATCGTCCCAATCGATGTCGTCGAGAGCGAAGGTGATAAGGCCGAGCTTCTCTGCGGCCTCGGCGTCGAGCATTTTTTCGCGCGCGCCCTTGGCGGCCTCGAGATCGGCAGGGGCGGCGAGGAAGCGACAGCCAAGCCGGGTGAGCCCGTTGGACATCGGATAAGCGCCGAAATTGACGTCGCCCAGCGCAATCGTCGCCGTCGGCTTGTTGTCGCCTGCCCTCCCCGGCCCTCCCCCGCTCGCGGGGGAGGGAAGGGTGGGGGCCAGCATGTAGGAGCGATCGCTGGCGAACGGCAGTTCGGCGAGCGTGCCGGCAAAGCACGAGCCGGGCTCGATCAAGGTCACCAGGGAGCGTGAGGTCAGATCGACGCGCTTGAGCACGCGCTTCCACAGATGACGGATTTCGCGGGCGAGCCAGTGGCTACTGTGGGCGTCGAGGAAATGGTCGTAGGCGAGCACGGACGCCGGGTCGCCCGAGGATTTGAAGACGATCGCCGCGACGTCGAGCTCGTTGAGCCGGATGTTGAGGATGGCGTCGTCCAGCTCGCGGGCAAGCTGCAGCGGCCAGAAATTTGCGCCGAGCGCCACCATCGCATCGGCGTTGGCCGGTGGCGCCGACGGTCCGCGCAGCGTGATGGTCGCGATACGCTCGGCGCGATTGAACTCGACCGACAGCGTGCCGTATTCGACGCCGTCGGCGGCGAAGGTGCGCGTCAGCGGCGAGAGCTTGATGCCCCGGCCTGCGCCGTTGCGCGGCGATTGCGCCGCAAACTCCTTGGCGCGCGCCATGACGGCGTCGTCGAATTTCGAGCCCGGCACCACGTCGTCGACCAGCCGCCACTCGACCGCGCGCTTGCCTTTGACGCCTTCCTCGGTGGTGCAGAACACGTCGGCATGGTCGCGACGCACCTTGCGCTTGTCGGAGACGCGGGTGAGGCCGCCGGTTCCGGGCAGCACGGCGAGCAACGGCAATTCCGGCAGTGCCACCGAGGACGAGCCGTCGTCCACCAGCATGATGCGGTCGGCGGCCAGCGCCAGCTCATAGCCGCCGCCGGCCGCGGTGCCGTTGATGGCGCATATGGATTTGAGGCCCGAGTTCTCGCTCAAATCCTCAATGCCGTTGCGCGTTTCGTTGGTGAATTTGCAGAAGTTGACTTTGTGGGCATGGGTGGCGCCGGCCAGCATGCGGATGTTGGCGCCGGCACAGAATACCCGCGGCTTGCCCGAGCGGATGACGACGGCGCGCACCTGCGGATGCTCGAAGCGCAGGCGCTCGATGGCGTCGGCAAGCTCGATATCGACGCCGAGGTCGTAGGAATTGAGCTTGAGCTCATAGCCCTCGAATAGCGCGCCCTTCTCGTCGACGTCCATCAGCAGCGTCGCCACGTCGCCGTCGATCTTGAGCTTCCAATGGCGATAGCGTTCCGGCGCCGTCTGGAAATCGATCCGCGTCTGGCCGTTCGCCAGCGGACGCACTGCTGCATGCTCACTCTCAGCCATGTCCTGCCTCGTACGCGTCCTGCCTCGTACGCTCGACCGCTTAACCTGTATTATAATGCATCTTAATCCCGCTCGCTATAATAATATGCACTATAATTCATATTATGACAACCCCTGAATCGGGATGCCCTTCCGCCTCGTGATGGTCCCGCAGTAGCCGATCGACGAAGTCGGCGACGACCTTGAGCGTCTGTTCGGGCGCTTCGCGGTGCGGGGCGTGGCGGATGCCGGGAAGCACCGCCGCCTCGACCGGGCAGAAGCATTCCCGCTGCGCCGCCTCGATCTGCTTGAGCGTGCCGTACTGATCGTCTTCGCCCTGCACGATCAAAATGGGCACGCGGATGTAGTTCAGCGCCTCGGTGATGTTCCACTTGCGGAAATCGGGATGCAGCCACGGCCCGCTCCAGGAGCGGAACGCGCAATCGACGTCGGCGTGCCAGCGCTTGAGCTTTTCGCGCAAGTCACCCGACGCAAACGCCGCGTTGGCGCGCTCGATCTCGGCGACGCCGAAGTCCTCGACGAAGAAGTGCGGTGCGATCAGCACAAGGCCGCGCACGCGGTGATCCTGGACGCTGCCGGCATAGATCGTTGCGATCGACGCGCCGTCGCTGTGGCCGAGCAGGAGACCGCGCTGAAAGCCGATGGCCTCCAGCACGCGCGGCAGCACCGTCAAGGCTTCCTCGTGCATGAAGTCGATGCCGCGCGGCATCGGTCCCGGGCGCGACTTGCCGTAGCCGGCGCGCGAATAGACGAATACGCCGGCGCCGGTTGCGGCGGCGACCGCGTCGGGAAACGAGCCCCACAGGCCGACCGAGCCCAGGCCTTCGTGCAGCATGATAATGGTCGGCGCCGCGTCCGGCCGCGGACCGATCATGCGGTATTCGAGCCGCAGCGGCGGCAGATCGAGAAAGCCGGTGTCGGACAGCGCCATCGCCGCTATCTCCCGTCCAGCAGGTCGTTCACGGTAAGTAGAAGCTTGGCGAAACTGTGCTCTACGGCGTCGCCTGAAGTGTCGACCTCGGCTTCGGCGCGGGCGTAATCGGCGCGCCGCGCTTCGAGGATGGCGACGAGGTCCGCCATCGCGGCACGGTTCTGCGCCATGGGGCGGAAATCGCCCTGTGCCATGACGCGGCTCATGTGGTCTTCGGGCCGCGCCTTGATCCAGATGGTGTGGGTGCGGCGAAGCAGGAGCGCATAAGTCTCCGGGTTCGATACGATGCCACCCGCGGTGGTGATGACCGCCATCTCATGCGCGGTGACGATGCGGTCGAGCGCGCCGCGCTCATGACGGCGGAACGTCGCCGTGCCGGCCATCTCGATCAGATCCGGAATGCTGGCGCCGTAATCCTCCTCGACCAGGCGGTCGAGCTCGATGAACGGCCAGCCAAAGTGCTGCGCCAGCATGCGGCCGAGCGTCGATTTGCCGGCGCCGCGCAGGCCGACCAGCGCGATGCGCCGCGCGCGGTCGGCGCCGCCCGGCAATGCCACATGCATTTCAATCTCTTTCGCCAGCGCCGGCAGTTCGCCCTCCGGCACCTGAGCCAGAAGATCGAGGATGGCGCCGCGCGCCGCGGTCTGCGCGCCGGCCTCCGGAATGAGCGCGGCACAGGGCAGGTCGAGGGCTTGGGCGATGGCCCGCAGCACGCTGACCGACGGATTACCGACGCCGCCCTCGATTTGCGCCAGATAACGCTCGGAGGTGTGCGAGGCTTGCGCGAGTTGCCGGCGCGTCATGCCGCGCTTGGCGCGGTTCTTCCGCACTTCGCTGCCGATGGCCGCGAGAAACGCGGCATCCGACAGGGAATGATCCGGCGTCGCCGGCTTCTCACTGGATATTGGCGTTGGATTAGCCACGGTTGCGCATCATGCATTATAGTGCAGTGCACTATAATGCATGATGCGCGGCGATCGGCAAGTGACGAATGGGGAAATTGCCCTTATCCGAACAGTTTTCGCCAGCCGCTCGGCTTGGCTTCCTCTGCTGCTGCGGCTTCTGTATCGGCATCGGCATCGAGGATGTCGTCGGGTCCTGGATCGTCGGGGGCGTGAACCAGCGGTATTACCGGATCGGTTTTCGGGGCCATGGGCTCCGTGCGCAAGGGAGCCGTCGGCGCTTCCGGTTCGATGACCGGCGCTGCGCTGACGATGTCGGTGAGCGGTACCCGCCACTCGAAAGCGTCGAGGCGGCCGCTGACCGGCGACGCCGGCAGCCAGCGGTCCGATACGTAGCCGTCGGCGGTCCAAGCCGGGTCGGCCGCGGCATGAACGGCGCGCGCGAGCCACTCGCGGGCGCGGCCTTCGTCGTTGTGCTCGGCCCGCTCCAGTTCGGCCATCAGCAAGGCGACGCGCTTGGTCGGCGCCGCCAGATAGGATGCGAGCGCAGCGCGGGCCTTGGCGAATTCCCGAGCGTCGATCGCGGCGCGCGCGGTCGCGAGCGCCCCTTCGATATGGGCGCCGACGCGTTTTGCCAGCGACTCGATGCGCGCCAGCCGGTCGCGTGCGGCTTCGCCCGGGCGCAAGTCCGCGTAAGCGTTGGCGAGGTCCGGATGCGGATTGGCGCGCCAGGCGCCGTCGATGACTCGGCTCGCCTTGCGGTGCTGGCCGTCCTCGGCGAGGAGCCGCCCCACCAGCGCCGCTGTCGGCACCAAAGTGGGCGCCAGCTTTTGCGCTTCGAGGGCCAGCGCCTTGGCGCGCTCGCGGTCGGTCGTTTCGAGGGCGCGCGCGTGCGCGGTGAGCAGCACGGCGCGCAGCCGGCGATACGCCGATTTTTCCAGCGTGCGCAGATTTTGCTCGAGCAGGTGCAGCGCGCCGGCCCAGTCGCCCTCCTTGCAGCGCGCCTCCATCACGGCGCGGCTCGCCCAGTTGAGCGACGGCGCGGTGCGCGCGGCTTCTTCGGCATGGGCCAGCGCCGCGGCCGGATCGTTGCGCCGATGCGCCTCGATGAAGAGACCATGCAGGCCGAGCGGCTTGGTGTCGTCGCGGTCCGCCATGGCGCGAAAAGCGCGCTCGGCGCCGTCGCGATCGCCGGCGAGTTGCGCCGATTGGGCCGACAGCAGCAGCGCCAGCGGCTCGCCGGGTG
Source organism: Xanthobacteraceae bacterium (assembly GCA_030039105.1). Taxonomy (GTDB): domain Bacteria; phylum Pseudomonadota; class Alphaproteobacteria; order Rhizobiales; family Xanthobacteraceae; genus BOG-931. Next base: position 1,451 of record JASHQO010000385.1, on the reverse strand, counting down.
CGAGCTTGTTGACCGCGGCGGCATGCTTTTGCGCCGCGGCGATGTCGCCCGCTCCGACGGCGACGAGACCGCTGGAAATCGCCTGGTAGGCGCGCTCGCCGCGACGATTGCGCAGATGATCGCCCAGCATGGCGGGCGAGCGCACGATGGCGCGTAGGATGCTCCATACGATCGCCAACACCACCATCGCCGCCAGCACCGCCATGGTCAGCACCATCAGCGAGGTCCGGATGCGCATGCCCTGCCAGATCAGCACGAGATCGCCGGGACGGTCGGCGAGCCACGTCACGCCAGCCGATATGAGGCCGACTGCAACGAGGAAAAGGACGACGCGGATCATTGTGGGTTCGGCTTACTGAGTGCGGCGAGCGCGTCGCCGGCAAGTTTCTGGCTCGCCGCGAGGGCCGCTTGGCGCGCCTGCGCCTTCTGCGTCCACGCCGCGGCGAGCGCTTTCGCCGCATCCGGTAATTTAGCGATATCGGCGAGCGCCGCGGCGATGTCGGCGCGCGCGGCGTCGACGTCGATCCGCGTGACCACCGACCCCGGATCGTCGCCGGCCGGCGCATCGACCGGCGTGATGCGCACGAGATTCCGGGCGTTGGCTTCGAGGCGGCCGAGGAAGCTGCCGCCGTTGGCCACCGGCTCGGCCGCTTGCTGCAGGGCCGGCACCAGCGCGGCGAGCTCCTGGGCGAGCGCTGCGGCGCTCGGCACGCCGGCCGCGGCGAACGGTTCGAGCGCGACGATCGCATTCTGCTCGGCGCCGAAGGATTTTGCCGCGGCGAGCTCGGCCTGATACCGCGCGCCGCGGTCGACCGCCGCGCGCAACGCTTCGGCGACCACGGTCAGCCGCGCGGCGCGGTCGTCGTCGCGGCGCGGCGCGTGGGTGACGTCGTCGGTAAGTTTTTTGACCGCGCTTTCGAGCGCGACGATCCGCGCATTCAGTGCGTCGATATCGCTCTGCGCGCCGCTCTGACTGGCGCTTTTCACTGCATCGGCGGCGGCGGCCGCGGCCTTGGCTTGTGTGAGGGCCGTTTGCGCCGCACCGGTGGCGTCGTCGACGTGGCTGTTGAGCGCGGCAAGCTCACTATTGAGCGACTTCACGGCCGCCTCAGCTGCAGCGAGCCGCGATGGCAGGGCCGGGTCGGCTTGCTGTTGTTGTGGCTCGGTCCGCGGCGCGCTCTCGATCTTCGCAAGCCGCGCCTGGATATCGGCGATTGCGGTATTGCTCGTCGCCGCGGCAGACGTGCGCGGCGGAATGTAGCCGGCGAACCAAAGCCCGGCGCCGATCACGGCGGCGCCGATGGCGCCGCCGGCAATTCCGGCCAGCGCGATCGTGAGATAGGTCCGCGCGCTGCCGACGCCTGGCGGCTGGATGGACGGCGCTTCGGCTTGCGCACCAGCAGCGCTGCCGGGCTCGGTGGCCGGCCGCTCGGTGCCGACCTCGGTCGCCT